>JBFYWX010000453.1:0-22097 GCA_041310825.1 Desulfobacteraceae bacterium
TAAAGCTCGAAACCACCCCCTAAATCCATAGACACACGCTGAATCGGTCTCTAATCGCAACCACCCGAATTGTTTTGTTATTCTCTATAGCGTTTGCCTATGACTGTCGAACCCAGGTGAAGCTTTTTTTTTTCAAGACTTTTTTTACACCGGCGAACGTCGGCGGGCTTTTTTTCCCCTGGGCCCCGTGGTAAAAATCCGCCGATCGGTGTGACACCCGCCGCCGGCCGTGCCGGGGGTGCCGTGCCGGTGGGCGGGGCCGCCGGGGCAGCGTGCCGTGCGCGGTCGCCGGCCTTGTCCGCAGCGGATCAACCTCCGGGGCAAAGGCAACGATACCATGAAACCCCATAGCGTGTGGAACATTCTCTGGAACCTGACCCTGATCACGGCCGGCAGCGCGCTGTGCGCGGTCGCCATCAATGGGATCCTTATTCCGCATCAGTTCCTGGCGGGCGGCATCGGGGGCTTGGCCCTCTTCATCTACTACCTGGTGCCGGTGCTGCCGGTGGGGGCGCTTTATTTCCTGCTGAACATCCCCTTGTTCGTGCTGGGGTGGGTTTACGTGAGCCGGCGGTTTTTCATCTACAGCGTGGGGGGCATGACCATTTTCTCCCTCCTGGTGCTGGTGCCGGTGCCCGCCCTTCCGGTTCACGAGCCGATGCTGAGCGCGCTGGCCGCGGGGATCCTCTCCGGCATCGGCAGCGGCATCATTCTCAAGTCGGTCGGATCGGCGGGCGGGCTGGACATCCTTTCGGTCATCCTCCTCAAAAAAGCCTCGATCCGGGTCGGCACCACCGTGATGGGCTTCAACCTGATACTGCTGCTGGCGGGCCTGTTCCGGTTCAATGCCGAGATCATCCTCTACACCATGGTCTACATGTTCGTCACCTCCCATCTGATCAACCTGGTGGTCACCGGGTTGAACCAGCGCAAGATGGTCATGGTGGTCTCCCGCAACGCGGAGGAGATCGCACGGGAGATCATGCAATCGTTGCAACGGGGCGTGACCATCGTCAACGGGGAGGGGGGCTTCACCGGTCAGAGGCTGCGCGTTCTCTACTCGGTCGTCACCTTTCAGGAGCTTTCGCGCTTCAAGGAGATGATCCGCAGCCACGACCCCGCGGCCTTCATGGTGGTGACCGAGACGCTGGAGGTCATGGGCAAGGGCATCGGCAACCAGCCCCACTGGTAGAAACGGCTCTAAAAGCCCATCTGACGGCCGATAGCTGCGTTAACCCGCGGTTTGAAATGCTCACGTACGGACCTGTACGCTGCGCTTTCAAACCGCGGGAAGCCTTGCTCTCGGCCGTGATCTGGGCTTTTAGAGTCGTTTCTATCCCTCGGAGGACCTCACCGGGCGTTGCACGAACCCCGCACCCACTGCGGTCCCGCCTTGGCGGGATACGCCTCGTGTGTGCGGGACTCGCGCGCCTTGAACTCGGCCCTCGGAGGGCCTCACCAGGGCGTTAACTCATTTTCGAGTCGGAACGCCGCGTTTCGAGTCCAAGTCCGAGTCCGAGTAAAAAGACATAACCCATTCACTCTGACTTATTCTACTCCGACTCCGACTGTTTATCGTTTGACTCCGACTCGGAACTTCCGACTCCGACTTTTATTTTTTTCACTTGAACCCTTGACCCCCCGGCCCCTTGGACCCTCGGAAGCCGCCGGCGTTGCCGGCGGCTTACATCTTTTTGGCATAGGTGACCTTGCCGTCGCCGGGGGCGTAGAAGTCTTCGAGCACCGCGGCCACGTGAAATCCCATGCGCTCGTAAAAGGCCCGGGTGCTCGCGTACTGGGGGCGGCCCGAGGTTTCCGCGTAAACCGTCGCCCCCCCCGCCTGTCGGATCAGCCGTTCGGTCTCCAGAAGTATCAGTCGCCCGATCCCCTTGCCTTGGCTGTTGGGCGCCACCACGATCCAATACAGGTCAAACGCCGAGGCCGTCATGGGCACCGGCCCGTAGCAGGCGTACCCCGCTGTCTGACCGTTCACATCCAGGAAGACGAAATGGTACCCACTCGGCGGCCCTTTACTGATCCGCTCCAGCACCAGCTCCTCGGCGACGTCCACCTCGGCGCGGCTGAAGAAACCCGTGGATTCCGCTAGTCGACGCACCCGCTGCGGATCCCGGGGCTCCACATGATGCCGTATCCGATGGGCCGAGGGGGCCGATCGCGCCGGTCGCCGCCGCGGTGAGGCCGCGCAGTGCGCCGCGGAGAGCCCCTCGAAAAACGCGCGGGCGTTGACACCCAGCGTGCGGGTGCGGTAGCCCCCCTCCTGCACGACCAGGACGGGGATGCCGAGCTCTCCGATCATCCGCCCGTTGAGGCGGAAATCGGTGCGGGTCAGGGACCAGGTGCCCGTAGGGTCCCCCTTGGCGGCGTCCAGCCCGAGCGCCACGACCAGAAAGTCCGGTTCGAAACCCGAGATGCGCCGCAGGGCGGTCGTAAGCGCCTTGCGGTAGCGCTCGCCGTCGACCACCTCCGGCAGCGGCAGGTTCAGGTTGAACCCGGCCCCCTCTCCTACGCCGATCTCGTCGCGAAATCCTGAAAAATAGGGATAGGCAAAGCCGGGGTCTCCATGGATGGAGACCGTCAGCACGTCCGGGCGTTCGTAGAAAATGTCCTGCTGCCCGTTGCCGTGGTGGTAATCGATGTCCACGATGGCGACGCGGCCCTGCTGCCTCAGAAACTGGGCGGCGATCGCCGTGTTGTTGAAATAGCAGAACCCTCCGAACGCCCGGCGCTCGGCATGGTGCCCCGGCGGCCGCACCAGGGCGTAGGCCATGCGGCGTCCCTGGAGGAGCTCCTGCGCGGCAGTGAGGGCGCAGTTGACGGCCCCGCGCGCGGCGGCATAGGCGTGGCGCGTGATCGGGGTGAAGGTGTCGATGCAGAAGTAGCCGGCCAATAGCGAACGGTCTTTCGGGGGGCGGGCCTTGTTGCGAATCGGGAAGACGTAGGGGTAGATGGGGTCGTCTTCCTGGATGTCGGCGCAGGTTCGGCGCAGAAAGCTGACGAAATCCGCATCGTGCACGCCGAGGATGGCCTTCTCCGGGAACGCCGCCGCCGGCAGGATGTCGAAGAGCGGTCCGGCCGCAATTTCGGTCAGGATGCTGCGCACGCGCACCGGGGCCTCGACGTAGCCCCGTTCGTGCACGTGGTGGATCGCGTGCTGGTCGTGAAACACGAGCGCGATCTTCTCGCAGGGGGCGCCGGTCAGCGCCGGGGCCGCCGCGGTCGGTTTGAGGTAGCGGAACTCCCGCAGCCGAACCGGGTCTTCGGTGATGGAGCCGACCACTTTTTCCACGTACTCCGGGGGCACGGTGCCGGCGTACTTCCGCTCCAAGATCGTGCGGGTCACCTCGCGCAGAAAGTCCCGCCCGGGCCGTTCGGTTCGATCCAGTCCGTCGAACACCAGGTAGGGCATGCAGGTCTGGTCCGGTTGGTACGGTGATTCGTAGGCGGTGCCGATGATCGGACGCGCCCCGTAGCGCTCGTAAAACCGCAGCCGCGAGCGGTTTTCGGGCAGAAGCTCCTCCCGCGGGCAGAGCTCCGGGTCATCCGGCAGGCATTCGAAAAAGAGCGCCTGTGCGCCGAACGCCGCGGCCTCGTGGCGCACCCGGTCGTAGAGCGCCCCGCCCACCCCGCCGCTGGCCTTGCCGACCTGGGTGGCGATCCAGTCCAGATAGCAGAAGCGGATCCGAGGTTCGTGCAGGAGGACGGCGAAGCCGAGAACCCGCCGCCGGCCGTCCTCGGCCACGGAGAGGGTCGTGCGGAACCGCTTGAGGAAAGGGTCGTGCAGGTGACGTCCGAGCTGATCGATCTCGGCGGCGGGAGCCGCCGAGAAGCGGCTGCGCATGATCGCCTTCACCTTCTCCAGAGCGGCGCGGTTGACCGGCAGCACGTCGTCGTAAACGCGGCGGATGCGAAACATCTCTCAGACCGACTTTCGGCCGGCAGCGGCGAGAATGCGCTCCACGGCGCTGCCGAGCGGGACGCCGGCGGCCGCGAGGGCGGCTGCAAAACCGGCATCGGGCGACAGGCAGGGGTTGGCGTTGATCTCGAGGATCCAGGGCCGCCCGCCGGCATCGACGCGGAAGTCCACCCGGGCGTAGCCGTTCAGCCCGAAGAGCCGCCAGCACCGCAGGGCCAGGGCGGTGAGCCCTTCCAGGAGCGCTGCGTCCGGCGGCGGAAATTCAAAGCGTCGCGGGGTGTGGGTGAATTCGAACGACGTCGGGTCCCACTTGGCGCGGTAGCCGACGATGCGCGGCCGGTCCTCGGCATAACCCTCGAATAAAATTTCCGCCGGCGGCAGCACCTGCGGTCCGGCCGGTGCGACCAAAAGCGACAGGTTGAACTCCCGGCCGGCGATGAAGCGCTCGGCGAAGCAGGCACCGCCCAGCAGGGCGGCGCGCTCCGGGAGCCGCGCGGCCGCGATCTGCTTGTCTTCACAGAGCGCGAGGGTGGCCTCATCCAGCCCGATCGAGGCGTGCTCCCACACCGATTTGACGATCCACGGCGTCCCGGGCCCTGTTGGGTCCGGGGCGGCGGCTACGGTTGGGGCCGCCTCCGGGAAGGGGCCGATCCAGGCCGGTGTCGGCAGGCCCGCGGCCGCGAGGCATTGCTTGGCGAGGACCTTGTGGGAGGTGAGATAAACGGCTTCCGCGCAGGCCCCGGTGTAGGGCAGGCTGAGCGCATCCAGCAGTGCGGGAACCACATGGATCAGGCGGCCGGTTCCGTCCAGGGATTCCACCAGGTTGAATACCCCATCCGGCCGCAGGGCCGCCAGGCGTTCTTTGAGGTCGGCGAGGTCCAGGGTGCAGGGCAGGGGGATGGCCGTATGGCCGAGCGCGCGAAGCGCGGCCGCTACGGTTGTCACCTGCACCTCTACGTCGCGCGCATCGGGGGTATCGGTGTCCTCAACGGCATTGTGGGCGATGACTACGCGCATGGCCGCGGGCGCGCCCCGGGCAGAGGGATCCTGCTTTCGGCGGAGGCGAGGATCCGGGCGATCAGCTGGTCGAAGGAGATGCCCGCCAGGCCGCAGATGATGGGTAGATCGGAATGCTCGGGGTGAAGCCCGGCAAGCGGGTTCACTTCTATGAACTGCGGCCGGCCGCGCCGGTCACAGCGCAGGTCGAGGCGGCCGGCATCACGGCAACCGAGCACCCGCCAGGCGGAGAGGGCGATCGCTTCGACCTCGGCCACCAGCGGGTCATCGGTTGGGCGCAGAAGCCGGTAGCGCACTAGCTCCTCGGAGTTCTCCTTGTTGTGGTAGGAATAGACCTGCTGTTCGGCGGCCGCCAGGAGCAGGACCTCCATCGTTGCGATGACCTGTGCCTGGGGGCCGGTGCCGACCACGGCCGTCGTGAACTCCCGCCCGGGCAGGAACCGCTCCACCAGCACCGGTTGACGGAAGGACTCGCGCAGCGCGCGGCAGGCGTGCGGCAGATCGCGGTGGGAGCGGACGATAGAGGTGATGGATACGCCCTTGCCGGTGCCCTCGGCCACGGGTTTGACGAAATAGGGCGGCCCGAAGTGGACCTCTCCGGCCGCCTCCGGGTCATCCACCACGCTGAAGTCGGAGGTGGGGATCCGTGCGTCCCGAATGACCCGCTTGGTCATGCCCTTGTGCAGGGTGAGGCTCATGACCAGCGGGTCCGAGAACGTATAGGGAATGGCGTATGCGTCGAGAAGGGCCGGGACCTGGGCCTCACGGCCGATTCCGACCATCCCTTCGGCGATGTTGAACACAAGATCCCAGCGGTTGCCCGCCGCCAGGCGCTCCACCAGTTGCTGGACGTTTCCGATCCGGTCGGTGTCGTGGCCCAGGCGGCGGAGCGTGGCCTCGATGGCCGCAATGGTCTCCTCGCGGTCGAACTCGGCGGTCTCGTCTTCCGAGTATCCCCGGGCCAGGTACTCGCTGCGCAGGTCGTATGTCAGGCCGATCCGCATGGAAGTGTTTCTCGTGTCAGGCGCCGATGACGTCCGGGTAGCGATACTGCCGGTCGCAGTAGTTGCGCAGCAGCAGCATGTCGCCCGCGCGTCCTTCCACATAGTTTGGCATCAGCGGAATTTTGCCGCCGCCGCCGGGGGCGTCGATGACATAGGTGGGCACGGCATAGCCGCTGGTGTGGCCCCGCAGGCCGCGGATGATCTCGAGGCCGGTGTCGACCGAGGTGCGGAAGTGGCTCGACCCCGTGATCGGGTCGCATTGATAGATGTAGTAGGGCCGCACCCGCATGCGCAGCAGCTGGTGACAGAGCGAGGTCATGGTGGCGACGTTGTCGTTGATGCCCTTGAGCAGCACGGTCTGGGACCCCAAGGGGATGCCCGCATTCGCCAGCCGTTCGCAGGCGCGGGTGGCCTCCGGCGTGCACTCGGCCGGGTGCGTGAAATGCAGGCTCATCCACAACGGGTGGTAGCGCCGCAGCACGCGGACGAGGTTCGGGGTGATGCGCTGGGGCAGCACGGCCGGGACCTTGGTACCGATCCTGAGTATTTCCACGTGCGGGATCGCCCGCAACTGCGCGAGCAGCCACCCGATGCGCTCGTCGTTCAGGGTCAGCGGGTCGCCGCCGGAGATCAGAACATCCCGCACCGCGGGGGTGGAGCGGATGTACTCGATGGCGCGCTCCAGGCGCGAGCGGCTGGGGTAGATGGCGCCGTGGCCGACCACGCGCGAGCGGGTGCAGTAGCGGCAATAGGTCGAGCAGAAATCCAGCACCAAGAGAAGAACGCGGTCCGGGTAGCGGTGCACCAGACCCGGGACCGGGCACATCGAGTCCTCCCCCAAGGGGTCGTCCGCCTCCTCCGGCGTAGTGATGAACTCGGCCGCCGTGGGCACTACCGTTCGGCGCAGGGCATCCTGCGGGTCATCCCTGGAAACCAGACTCATGAAGTAGGGCGTGATACCGACCGGCAGGCGGGACTGAATTTTCTCGACCGCCGCGCGCTCCGGGTCGGAGAGATTCACCATGCGCTCGAGTTGGTCTATGTGACGGATCCGGTGGCGGATCTGCCACTGCCAATCATTCCATTCTTTGTCGGTCGCAGTGGGAAAAAAGGCGCGGCGAAAAGCGGCCGTCTTCGGGTTCGAAGCGGGGCGTGACCGGGAGGTCGGAAAGACCGATACCTTCCCTCTTAAACGCGGCGTTATTTCAGGTAAAGGGACAACATTTTGGAGACAGGCTGTAGAACCGGGAGGTTCGTCCTCGTTTTCACCTGCCAGCTCCCCGCCAGACCCCGGTACGGAGGCGCCGACAGGTTGTTGAAAACTCGCCGCATCTGGTTTCATGGGGTGTTTGAATCTCCTTTCTGTTTGGCAATGGTCTGCATTGCCGATTTACTTGAACTCACACACATAAAGGGGTATGCTGGTTGCACGATGACAGCGTCTACGATGGATACGGGGACATAAGTGGCCCTCCGTCCCGCTGAATCCATAAATAAGCCTTTTACCCCCTTGATATGGTATTTTGGCGGCGAAGCTAATACAAAATAGTGTGCATGTCAACAAAATATTTACCCCGCCGAGGTTCCGCTTTTTGGACGATTGAAAGGAATTATACAATAAAATTCCATGGATTACAACAAATCCATGGGCCCTTTGCAGAGGGCCTCGGCTCCCGGCAAGCTTATATAACTGTTTGTTATAATTTAGATAGTAATTTTTTACCCCCCGGCATGCGCATTATCGGCCGGTTCCAGTGAAACTTGAGTTTCAATCGCCAGCGTCAACCTTTTACAGTGAAAGGAGGTCGTGATGCCTCGAGCCCCAAAACGACCGAAAAAGAAAGCCCCCGCGCGGCGCAGGATCGATTTCGTTCTGGACAGCCCTCAGGCGAACCAGGTGATACTGATGGGCGATTTCAACCAGTGGGATCCCAAGGCCCACCCGATGAAAAGAGGCGCTGACGGCGTCTGGCGCCGACGGGTGATGATCCATCCCGGACGCTACGAGTATCGTTTCTGGGTGGACGGGGAGTGGGTCAATGACCCGCAGAATCCTGAACGCTGCCCGAATTGCTTCGGAAGCGAAAACAGCCTTATCACGGTGACGGCCCGGGCCACGCCCGCCTGAGACTCCACGGCCGGAATCGGAAGCGGCCCGCGCGATGGAGCACCGCGAGGAACCGGTCCGCAACGGAGACGTGCATGTTCGACTTCCTCTTCAAAAAGGAAAAGCAGCTCGAATCCCTGATCTATCAATACCTCGAGAATCTCGGCAAAACCCAGGAGCATTTCCTCAAGGCGATGGACACCTGCCTGGACGAGGGCATCTGCGGCGAGTTCGGGTTTCTTATCGACCAGACCCACAAGTTCGAATCCAAGGCGGATGAAATCCGCGACGAGATCAACTACATGATGTACAGCCGCGCGCTGATCCCCGAATCGCGCGAGGACATCATGGGTCTGATCGAGCAGGTGGAGGTCATCCCGCGCATCTTCGAGCTGATCCTGCACATCATTCGCACCCAGAAGCTGAAGATCCCCGAGTTTCTGATGTTCGAGGTGAAGGACCTGATCCGCATTTCGGTGGAAAGCTGCGAGTTGATGATCAAGCAGATCGACCTGCTGCTCAAGAACCGCCAGGGCATCCGGGCGCTGCTCTCCACCATCGACCACAACGAGAGCCATTGCGACCACATCGAGCGCAGCCTGATGTTCAAGATCTTCGACTCCGATCTCGAGATGGTGCACAAGCTCCAGCTCAAGGAGTTGGTCGTGGCCATGGGCGAAATCTCGGACCAGGCCGACCGGGTGTCGCGCCGGGTGAACATCATGACATTGAAGAGGCGGGTCTGATGCTGCCGCTTTTGGGCGGGGTGTTCTTGGGCTGGTCCTTGGGGGCGAACGACGCGGCCAACTGCTTCGGGGCGGCGGTGGCCTCCCGCATGGTGAAATTTCGCCTGGCGGCCGCGCTGTGTGCACTCTTCGTGGTGGTCGGCGCACTCGTGGAGGGCCGTGCGGGCATCGAGACCCTCAAGGCGTTGACGGAGGTCAACTTGGCGCAGGCCGTGGTGATCACGGTGGCTGCGGCCCTGACCGTGAGCATCCTGACCGTGATCGACCTGCCGGCCTCGACCTCCCAGGCCGCGGTGGGCGCGATTTTGGGCGTCGGATTCTTCAACCAGGACCTGAACCTCGGCGGCCTGGGCAAGGTGGTGGCCTGTTGGTTCGGGACCCCAATCGGGGCGGTGCTGGCCGCCCTCGTGCTCTACCGGTTGCTCGGGGCGGTTTACAACCGGCTGCCGATCACCCTTTTTCAGAGCGACATGCTGCTCCGCACCGGCCTCATCGCCGCCGGCTCTTATGCCTCCTACACCCTGGGGGCGAACAACGTGGCCAATGCCACCGCGGTCTTCGTCGGGGCGGGGATGCTATCGGTACCCGCGGCCGCGCTGATCGGCGGGCTGAGCATCGCCCTGGGGGTGCTCACCTACAGCCGCGGGGTCATGGAGACGGTGGGGCGCAAGCTGGTCCGGCTGGACCCCTTCTCGGCGCTGGTGGTGGTGTTGGCCGGAGGGGTGACAGTGCATTTCTACACGGTGCTGGGCGTGCCGGTCTCCACCTCCCAGGCGATGATCGGTGCGGTGCTCGGGGTCGGCATCATCAAAGGGGTGCAGACCATCAAACGTGCGACACTCTACGGGATCCTGACGGGCTGGTTCCTCACGCCGCCGATCGCCTGCTTCATCGCCATGTGCATTCACTTCCTCATGCACCTGGAGTATGTTCCGCGGTGAAGACCGGGTCTTGAACCATATACCCTCGACGCCTGCGGCCACCGGTTTGCCCCCGGCGCGGTGTCACTTCTCAAGCGCCAGCTTGAGAACATCCGTCATCTTGTCGACGAAATGAAAACGAATCTCCTTCTGCACTTTTTTGGGGATGTCCTCTAAGTCCTTCTGGTTCTCCTTGGGCAGGATCACGGTCTTAATCCCTGCGCGGTGGGCGGCGAGGACCTTTTCCTTGATGCCGCCGACCGGGAGCACCAGGCCGCGCAGGGTGATTTCGCCGGTCATCGCCAGATCCCGGACCACGCGCCGCTTCGTGAGAAAGGAGACCAGCGCCGTCAGCATGGTGACGCCGGCCGAGGGCCCGTCCTTGGGGATGGCCCCGGCCGGGATGTGGATGTGGATGTCCAGGCTCTCGAAGGTGTCCTCCGCCAGCCCGAAGCGGGAGGCTTTGGTGCGGATGAAGCTCAGCGCGGCCTGGGCGGACTCTTTCATCACGTCGCCGAGCTGGCCGGTCAGGATTAGGCGGTCCTTGCCCTTCATGCCGGTCGCTTCCACGAAGAGGATGTCGCCGCCGAACTGGGTCCATGCGAGCCCGGTCGCCACTCCGGGTGTCGCGGTGCGGGCCTTGGCCTCGGCGGTGAAGCGCACCGGGCCCAAATATTTGGCGATGGCCTGGGTCTTGATCGTCTCGGCGTCGATGGCCTCCTCGGCGACCTTGCTCGCCACGCCGCGGCAGATGGAGCCGATCTCCCGCTCCAGGTTGCGCAGTCCCGCCTCGCGCGTGTAGCCGGAGATGATGTGTCGGAGGGCGCCGCGGCTGAACCGGACCTGTCCGGCCTTAAGCCCGTTGGCCTCGCGCTGGCGCGGGATGAGGTGGCGCTCGGCGATGTGGACCTTCTCGTCTTCGGTGTAGCCCAGGAGCTGCAGCACCTCCATGCGGTCCCGCAGGGCCGGGGGAGCGGTGTCCAGGATGTTGGCCGTGGCGATGAACATGACCTTCGAGAGGTCGAAGGGCACATCGAGATAGTGGTCTTGGAAGGAGTGGTTCTGCTCCGGGTCGAGCACCTCCAGCAGGGCCGAGGAGGGGTCCCCGCGGAAGTCCGCCCCCAGCTTGTCGATTTCATCCAGCATGAAGACCGGGTTGTTGGACTCCGCGCGCCGGATGCCTTGGATGATTCGCCCCGGCAGGGCGCCGACGTACGTGCGCCGGTGGCCGCGGATCTCGGCCTCGTCCCGCACCCCGCCGAGCGACATGCGGTGGAACTTTCTTCCCAGGGCCCGCGCGATCGACTGGCCGAGGGAGGTCTTGCCGGTTCCGGGCGGGCCCGCAAAGCAGAGGATCGGCCCCTTCGAGTCCGGTTTGAGCTTGCGTACGGCCAGGTACTCGATGATGCGCCGTTTGGGCTTCTCCAAACCGTAGTGGTCGTCGTCGAGCACCTTGCGGGCTTTTTTGATATCGAGGTTGTCCGCGGTTCCCTGGTGCCAGGGCAAGGCGGTCAGCCAGTCGAGAAAGGTGGTGGCGACCGTGTACTCGGCCGAGGAGGGGTGCATGCGCGCGAGGCGCTCCAGCTCGCGGTCGGCCTCCTTGGCGGCCTCCGGCGGCAGGTTCTTCTCCTTGACCTTGGCGCGGTACTCCTCGACTTCCATCGAGCCCTCGTCTTTTTCCCCCAACTCGGCGCGGATGGCTTTGAGCTGCTCACGCAGGTAATACTCGCGCTGTTTCTTGTCCATGTCCTCCTTGACCTGGTCGTGGATCTTCTTGCCGAGCTCGAGGATCTCGAGCTGCTTGTTGAGGATGCGGCTGACGAGCTTCAGCCGCTCGCCGACCGGGAGCGTTTCGAGCACTTTCTGCTTTTCGTCCGCCGTGGCGTTCAGGGAGGAGGCGATCATGTCGGCCAGGGTGCCCGGCTCCTTGATCGACTGTGCCATGTACACCACCTCGGCCGGGAGCATCGGCGAGTGCTGCACCACCCGGGCGAAGAGGTTGACGATGGTGGTCATCAGCGCCTCGATCTCGGTGTCGCGCGCGGTCTCCTCCTCCAGGTGCTGGACGGCGGCTAGCTGGAAGGGTTTGCCCTCGGCCGGGTGAATCTGTTTGATGCGGAAGCGGCCCAGACCCTGGACCAGCAGCTGGGTGCGGTTCTCGGGGGTCTTGGCCATCTTCAGGATCATGGCGCTCGTTCCGATAGCGGCATAGTGATCGGTGGGCGGCATGGCCTCGGGGTTCTCCGCGGGCCGGGCCGGCACCATGCCCAGCATGCGGTCCCTGGACATGGCCTCGTCGATCAGCTGAACCGAGTCCGGGTGCACGACCATGAGCGGGAAGACCATCTTCGGGAAGAGCACGTTGTCGGTGATGGGCAGGATCGGCAGGACCTCGGGCATCTTGGACGTACTCGGTTGCTCCGTTGCTTTTTCGTCAGTCATCGTCGGCTCTCTCTCTTTCACCGGCGGTTTGGCCGGCGCTGCGTTTGCCGTGCGGGCGTCAGCGCGCATGCGCGCGCGGCCTGCAGTCGGTTTCAACGTCACTCGTCGGCAATGGGCACTTTCACTGACTGATCGATCGGCCGTTTGACCAACCGGATTTCCAGGAACCCGTTCTTAGAGGCCGCCGACACCTTCTCCGGGTCGATCGGGCTCGGCAGGAATAGGATGCGCTCGAAACGGCCGTATTGGATCTCCGCCAGCCGGTAGGTGTTCTCCGGGCCGCAGGCCGGCGCCTGCCGCTGCCCCTGGATGCGCACGGCCTTGCTGCTGATCTCCACCTCGATGTCCTGCCCGGAGATGCCGCCGACCTCCGCCATGATCACGATCTGATCCGGCGTTTCGTACATGTCCATCGGCGGCCGCCAGGTGCGCTCGGACAGCATGAATGTGGGGCCCATCGAGCCCAGCATGTCCTCCAGCGTCTTTTCGAAACGGGAGGAGAGCTCATCGAAGTTGTCTCCGAATCGAATCTTGAAGAATTCCATGGTGAGTTCCTTGATCGTTGAGGGTCCTCGGGGAAGGGATTCGCCGACTATTTCGGTAGCACATGTCGGAGGGCAAGTAAACCCGTGCGGCGGGGTGGCGGTCCGGTCCGTCTTTTACAAACCGGCTAGAGCTCCTCGGGCACGAAGGCCACGACCTCGTCGATCGCGGCCGCATCGCAGAAGAGCATGACCAGCCGATCGAGACCCAGCGCATTCCCGGCGCAGGCGGGCAGGTCGGCCAGCGCCGCCAGGAAGACTTCGGGAAGCGGGGAGACGGGTTTGCCGGCGGCGCGCCGGCGCCCCTGCTCGGCTTCGAATCGGCGCCGCTGCTCGTGCGGGTCGTTCAGCTCGCTGAACCCGTTGCACAGCTCGAGCCCGCCGATGTAGAGTTCGAAGCGCTCGGCCACCGAGGGGTCACCCGGCTTCAGGCGTGCGAGCGAGGCATGCGCGGCGGGGTAGTCGACCAGAAAGGTCGGCCGCTGCCGCCCGAGATGGGGCTCGATCGCAAGCCCCATCATTTCGTCGAAGCGGTCCTGGGCCAGGGCCTCCTCGACCGAAACGGAGGTGAACCGGCGGAAGGCCTCGGCTACGCTCAGCCGCTCCCAGGGCAGGGCGAGATCGATGGCCAGGCCCTGGTAGCCGAGGGTTCGACCCAGGCCCAGCTCGCGGGCGATGTGCTGCACCAGCACTTCGCAGTCGCGCATCAGGTCGGTGTAGGTGCCCCCGGCCGCATACCATTCGAGCAGAGTCATCTCCGGCAGGTGCCGGCGGCCCCGCTCCGCTTTTCGGAAGCATTTGCAGAGCTGGAAAATGCGCTCGCAGCCGGAGGCGAGCAGCCGCTTCATGCAGATTTCAGGCGACGGCTGCAGCACCCACTCCTCGGCGGTAATGAACTCGATGTGGGCTTCGGGCAGCGGGGCGGGCAGGCGCAGCGGGGTCTCCACCTCGAGGTAGCCGCCGTCACGGAAAAAGCGGCGTACGGTGCTCACGATCGTGGCGCGGCGCTCCAGTTGGCGCTGTTTGGGGTGCGGCATGGTTCACGGTGAGGCAAGCCGGCGCAACCGGCTCGGGGTCGTTGCCTCTTTACGCATTTGCTGATATGACAGCTTTACATCATGACATTTGCCGGCGTCAAGCTTACGCCGGCCGAGTGAGTCGAGAGCGATCCCGACGAGATCCGCCATCGCCGGCCGAACGGATCAAACCAGAAAGGACATGCAGATGGCAAAAGCGCAGGATGTGAAAAAGGACGCCAAGAAGCAGCCCAAAAAGACTCTCAAGGAAAAGCGCCAGGAGAAGAAACTGAAGAAAAAACAGTAGCCATGTTTCCTGCGCCGCTCGCGGCGCAGGAAACATTCAGGTGGATAAAAAGATCTCGCCGGGCGGGATGGCCCGCAGTCGCATTCCACGGGGCCATCGTATCGGGCGCCTCCGGCAGCAAGGCGGGATCTTTTCCGTGGGGAGCGGGGTGCCGCATATCTTCCGGGTGAGTCCGTTGGGGCTAATAGCGCCGGCCGCCGCCGCCGGCCCCGCGTGAGAATCCGGTCCCGGGACGGCCTCCGCGGCCGCCGCCGAAGCCCCCCTCGCGCTCTTTACGCTCCCGGGCCTCGCTGACGGTGATCTTCTTGCCGCGCAACTCCCCGCCGTTGAACTGCGCAATCGCCTTCTGGGCCTCCTCCTCGCTTTCCATCTCCACGAACCCAAAGCCCTTGCTCTGGTTGGAAAACCGGTCTTTGATGATGGCGACCGTCGCCACTTTACCCACGGATGAAAAGTTGTGGGTCAGGTCCTGTTCCGTGACATCGCTCGAAAGATTGCCGATGTATAGCCGTTTGTTCATGTTCCGATCCTTTCATTTCCTGAGATAGTGCAAGGCGGCCGCCGGCGCGGGCAGAAAAAAACCACCGCACTTTGGAGAGTGTGATGGTTTCATCCGACACTTCAAAATGTTTCGTCCAACCTTGTCGGCCGCCGTGACCATCGATGACAGTCTCCGAAAGCCACGTCTAACTTAATCCAAAATGCACTTCCGGTCAAGACCTTATTCCCTCCTGAGCACCGGACCCTTGGAGGGGTCGGCCGCTGCTTGAAACCCGTTCGGAATTCCGATACATTCGCCCGCAGGGGGCTGCGGAAGGAGGGCCGTGAAAAAGCGCGTGATCCTGCTGGCATTCGCGCTGCTGCTGCTCGGTGTCGGCGGGCTGGTTTTCTGGGGCCAGCACGCCCGCCGCAGCGCGGAACTCTACTATTCCGGCACCATCGAGGCGACCCAGGCCCACCTCGCCTTTCAGGTCAGCGGCCGGGTGAAGACGGTATTGGCCGACGAGGGCCGCTGGGTGCAGCCCGGGGAGCTTTTGGCTGTCCTCGATCGGGATGAGTTCGAGGCCCAGCGGGAGCAGGCCCGCGCCGGGGTGCGCCGGGCCGAGGAGGCGGTGAAACAGGCCGAGGTCGCACTCGCGATCAACCGCCGGGTGCTGCCGGCGGAGATCGAGCGGGCCGAGGCCGCCGTCAAGGCCCTGCAGGCGCAGCTCACCCAGGCCGAGAAGGGGTTCCGCGTCCAGGAGGTGGAGCGGGCGCGGCTGGCCGTGGAGGCGGCTCAGGCGACGCTCGACAACACCCGCCGTGAAAAGGAGCGCAACGAGGCGCTTTTTCGCAAGGGAGTGGTGGCCGAACGCACCCGGGACAACGCCGATCTCTCCTTTCAGACCGCGCTGCGGGAACATGGCCGGGCGCGGGAGGCCTACCGGTTGGCCCAGGAAGGGTCGCGGCGCGAGGAGATCGACACGGCCCGCTCCCGGCTGGAGGAGGGGCAGGCCGCCTTGCGCCTGACCCGGAGCAACCTCCAACGGCTCCAGGCCTTCGAACAGGAGGTGGAGGCCGCCCGCGCCCAGGCGGCTTCCGCGCGCGCTGCGCTTCACCTATCCGAGATCCAACTCGCCCGCACCGAGCTCCGGGCGCCCTTTGCCGGAATCGTCCTCAGCCGCAGCCTCGAGCCGGGCGAGGTGGTCTCCCCCGCGCGCGAGGTACTCTCCATCGCCGATCTGAGCACGGTGGATCTAAAGATTTTCGTGGGCGAAACCGAGATCGGCCGGGTCGTGCCGGGCCAGGCGGTGGAGGCAAGGATCGACACCTTTCCCGGCAAGACCTATCCGGGGCATGTGGCCTACATCTCGCCCCAGGCCGAGTTCACCCCCCGAATCATCCAGACCCCGCAGGAGCGCGTCAAGCTGGTCTACCTGGTGAAGATCGCGGTTCCCAACCCGAACCTGGAGCTTAAGCCCGGGATGCCTGCCGATGCCTGGTTCCGCTAAGCCACCCCGCGCACCTGGGGGGATCGAACTGGAGGGGGTCAGCCGGCGCTTCGGCCCGCTCACGGCCGTGAGCGATGTTTCGTTTCGCGTGCCGCCAGGCCACCTCGTCGGGTTGGTGGGATCCGACGGCGCCGGCAAAACCACCCTGCTGCGGATGATCGCCACCCTTCTGCCGCCGAGCGCGGGATCGGTCCGCGTGGGCGGGCTCGACGCGGTGGCCGCGCGTGCCGGGGTCAAACGGATGATCGGCTATATGCCCCAGCGCTTCGGCCTTTACGCGGACCTGACCGTCGCCGAGAACCTCGACTTCATCATGGATGTCTGCGGCATCATCGGCGTCGAACGCCGCCGCCGTCGGGAGCGCTACCTGGAGTTCTCGAACCTGGGGCCCTTTGTCGAACGCCGCGCGGGGGATCTGTCCGGCGGGATGAAACAGAAGCTGGGGTTGGCCTGCGTGCTCGTGCACGAGCCCGCGGTGCTGATTCTGGACGAGCCCACCAACGGGGTGGACCCGGTGTCGCGGCAGGAGTTCTGGCGGATCCTCTCCGGCTTGAACGCCGAGGGGATGACGATTCTGGTCTCCACGGCCTACCTCGACGAGGGGGAGCGCTGCCGCCGGCTGCTCGTGATGCACAGCGCCCGCATCCTGGCCGATGCCCCGCCCGGGGAGATCCGGGCGGGTTTCACCTCGCTGGAGGAGGCCATGATCCAGCGCATCCGGTCGGCGGATGCGGCCCTGAGCGAGGATCGCCTTGGGATCTGAGGCCGTCCAGGTGACCGATCTGGTCAAGCGCTTCGGCCGGTTCACGGCGGTCGACCGCCTCAGCTTTTCCGTCCGCTCGGGGGAGATCTTCGGGTTCCTGGGGCCGAACGGCGCCGGCAAATCCACCACCATCCGTATGCTGTGTGGGATCATCACGCCCACGAGCGGCGCGGGGCGTGTCGCCGGGTGCGATCTCTTCACGGAGCCCGAGCGGATCAAGCAGCGCATCGGGTACATGTCCCAGAAGTTCTCCCTCTACCCGGACCTCACCCCGTTCGAGAACATTCGCTTCTACCTGGGGATTTACGACGTGCCGCCGCGCCAGTGGGCGGAGCGGATCGCGTGGTGCCTCAACCTGACGCGGCTCGAGGCGGTCCGCGGACGCCTCACCCGGGAGCTTCCGCCCGGCTGGCGCCAGCGTCTGGCCCTGGGCTGTGCCTTGCTGCACCGCCCGCCGCTGCTTTTTCTGGATGAGCCGACCTCCGGAGTCGATCCGGTCACCCGGCGCCATTTCTGGGACTTCATCGCAGAGCTCGCCGCCGGGGGGGTGACGGTCTTCGTCACCACCCACTACATGGACGAGGCCCGCCACTGCCACCGGGTGGTGATGATCGATGCCGGCCGGATCGTGGCCGAAGGCCCCCCGGCGGAGATCGTCCGCCGCGTATGTCCGGACCGGCCGGAGGCCGATCTAAACGATGCCTTCGTGTCCCTGATGCGGCGGAGCGCATCGTGAAGGCCCGAACGATAACGGCCATCGCGCGCAAGGAAGCGTATCACCTGATGCGCGACCCCCGCAGCCTGGTGCTGGCCTTTGCCATCCCGCTGCTGCTGATCCTGCTCTTCGGGTACGCCCTGAGCCTGGACGTCGAGCACATCCCCACGGCGGTGGTGGACCACGACCGCACGCCCGAAAGCCGGGATTTCACCCGCCGGCTGGCCGCCTCCGTGAGCTTCGACCTCGTGGGCCATCTTCCGACTACGGCCGCGCTGAGCGATCTGCTCGACCGCAACCGGGTGGTGATGGGGGTCGTCATACCGCCCGGGTGGGCGGCCGCGCGGCGGGCGGACCGTCCGGCCCCGCTGCAGGTGATCATCGACGGCAGCGACCCCAACACCGCTGGCAATACCCGCGCCTTCATCACAGCCTTCATCGCCGCGATCAACGCGCAGACGTTGATCGAGACCCTTAACCGCGAGGGGCGCGAGCGCATCCATCCGCCCGTGGAGGGCCGCATCCGGGTGTGGTTCAACGAAGACCTGCAAAGCCGCAACTTCATCGTGCCCGGGATCATCGCGGTCATTATCATGATCGTGGCGGCCCTGTTGACCTCGCTCGTGATTGCGCGCGAGGTCGAAACCGGCACCATGGAGACCCTCCGCACCCTGCCGGTCCGGGCCTCGGAGTTTTTCATCGGCAAGGCCGCACCCTATTTTCTGATCGCATGGGCCGACGTTTTGATCGCTGTCCTGGTGGGCCAGCTGCTCTTCGGCGTGGTGATGCGCGCGAGCTTCTGGCTGATGATCCTCGCCTCGACGGTCTACATCGGGGTGGCCCTGTGCCTGGGGCTGCTGATCTCGGTTACGGTCCAATCCCAGCTCGTGGCGAATCAGGTGGCCGTGCTGACGACCTATCTGCCCTCGCTCTTGCTCTCCGATTTCGTGTTCCCGCGCGAGAACATGCCGGCCGCGCTGCAGGCGATCTCCCGTCTGATGCCGGCGACCTACTACATCGACATCCTGAACGGGTTCTACCTGCGCAACCTCTCCCCGGCCGATCTCTGGCCGAGCGTTCTCGTGCTCGTCCTGATGCTGGCGGTGCTGGCGGCGGCGGGCATCCTCGCCCTCGTGCGGGAGGGTCTCTGACATGAGCTGGCGGCGTGTGCGGGAGTTGATCCGCAAGGAGTTCATCCAGCTCTTCCGGGACCGCCGGAACCGGCCGCTCCTCGTTATCGCACCGCTGGTGCAGCTCGTGCTCTTCGGCTACGTCGTCACCACCGACGTACGCGACATCCGCGTGGCCCTGATCGACGCCTCCCGCACCCCGGAAAGCCGCCGCTTCGCCGACGCGTTCGAGGGCAGCGCGACCTTTCGCATCACCCACCGGCTCGCGGAGCCCGCCGCGCTCGACCGCCTGCTGATCGAACGCCGCGTGGACCTCGGGGTGCGGATTCCGCCCGACTTCGCGGCCGAGCTGCGCCGGGGGGCCTCGGCCCAGGTCCAGATCCTGGTCGACGGGAGCATGAGCAACATGGCGGCCGTGCGCATCTCCTATGCCGCGAGCGTGATCGACCGCTTCAACACGCAGGTGCTGCGGGAGCTCCACCGCGGACGCATCGAGTTCGGCGAGATCGACAGCCGCCTCCGCACCTGGTACAACCCCAACCTGGACAGCCGCTACTTCTACGTGCCGGCCATCGTCGCCTTTCTCGTGATGCTCCTCTCGCTCCTGTTCACCTCCATGGCCATCGTTCGCGAAACGGAGGCCGGCACCATGGAGCAGCTGATCGTAACGCCCCTCAGTCCCGCCGAGCTCATCCTGGGCAAGACCATCCCGTTCATCCTCATCGCTCAGGCCCAGATGGTGATGGTGATCCTCTTTGCGCGGATCTGGTTCGGGATCCCGCTGGCGGGAAGCGCGGCGCTGCTCCTGGCGGCGAGCTTCATTTTTCTGCTGAGCACGCTCGGCATCGGCTTGCTGATTTCAACGGTCTCCCGGACCCAGCAGCAGGCCATGATGACCACCTTCTTCTTCATCCTGCCCTTCTTCATGCTGAGCGGGTTTGTCTTCCCCATCGCCCAGATGCCCGCTGCGGTCCAGTGGCTGACCCACCTCAACCCGCTGAGCCACTTTCTGATCATCATCCGCGGGGTCTTCTTGAAAGGCACGGGGGTCTCCGTGCTCTGGCCGCAGTTTCTGGAGTTGGCCGTTCTCGGCGCCCTGGTCTTCACCGCCGCGATCCGACGGTTCCGCAAGCGCTTGGAATAAGTGCCCTCTGCGGCCCGCATCCGGCCGGGGTGTTCAAGGGCAATGGGCCGTGATATAAACATCCCCGCAATCCCAGGCCATGCCATGTCTCAGATCGAACTGGAAAAGCTCAGAATTGAAAAACCGACCCTGCGTCCGGGAGCCGCGCGCAAGAAACGCCTGGCGTGGGCCGTCGTGCTGGTGCTCCTGACAGCGGCGGTGCTGGCGGCCTACCGTCAGGGGTGGCTTGCGCCTGCGGTGGAGGTCCGGACGGCCCTCGTCCAGAACGTTTACCCGTCCCAGGCCCTCACCCTGCTCAACGCGAGCGGCTACGTGGTGGCGGACCGCAAATCGGCGGTCGCCTCCAAGGTGACGGGGCGGCTCGTCTTCCTGGGCGTCGAGGAGGGCAGCCGGGTCACCGCCGGGCAGATCATCGCCCGGCTCGAGAGCAAGGATGCCGCGGCGGCTCGCGACCGGGCCCGGCACAACGTCGAGGTCGCCCGCCACCAGCTCGATCAGGCCCGGGCCGAGAAGGTCAACGCCGGCCTCGACTACGAGCGCAAGAAGTCGCTCGTTGAAAAGGGCATGATCGCACGCTCACTCTTCGATACGGCCGAGGCCCGCTTCCGAGTTGCCGCGGCGGCCGAGGAGGGGCTCTCCAGCGCCCTGCTCGCGGCCCGGGCGGCGCTCGCGGAGGCAAACGTACAGCTCGACTACACCACGATCCGGGCGCCCTTCGATGCGGTGGTGCTGACCAAGAACGCCGACATCGGCGACATCGTCACCCCGCTCGCGGCGACGGCGGATGCCAAGGCGGCCGTGGTGACGATCGCCGACATGGAATCGCTCCTGGTGGAGGTGGATGTGTCCGAGTCGAACATCGCCCGGGTGGCGGCCGGGCAGCCCTGCGTGATCCGGCTGGACGCCTTCCCGGAGCGGCGTTTTCCAGGCCGGGTGCACATGGTGCTGCCGACCGCCGACCGCAGCAAGGCCTCCGTTACGGTCAAGGTGGCGTTCGACGAACGCACCGCCGGGATCCTGCCCGAGATGAGCGCGAAGGTGGCCTTCCTCCGCCGCGAGATCGGTCCGGAGGAGCGTGAACCGGTGGCGGCGGTGCCGGCGGCGGCCGTGGCCCCGGGCGAGGGCGGCTCCCGTGTTTTTCTGATCGAGGGCGAAGCGGTCCGGGCGGTGCCGGTGACACTCGGCCGGCGGTGGGGAGAGATGGTGGAGCTGCGGGCGGGGCCTGCGATCGGCAGCCGCATCGCCGCCTTAGCGGTTGAAAAATTGTCGGACGGGACCCGCGTGTCGGTCCTGGAACAGTGATGGCATGAGCGCCGATGGCCCGGTTATCGTCGAGATCCGCCGCCTGACGAAATCCTATCGCCGCGGCGCCCAGCTCATCCCGGTCCTGGAGGAGATCTCCCTCACCATCGCCGCGGGGGAGTTTCTGGCTCTCATGGGGCCTTCGGGGTCCGGCAAGAGCACGCTCCTCAACCTCATCGCCGGGCTCGACCGGGCCGACTCCGGCACGGTCACGGTCGGCGGCATCGAGATTTCATCCCTCTCCGAGACCGAGCTTGCCGCCTGGCGGGCCGCCCATGTCGGCTTCGTCTTCCAGTTCTACAACCTCATTCCGGTGCTGACGGCCTTCGAAAACATCGAACTGCCGCTTGTCCTCACCGATCTCCCCCGGCGCCGGCGTCGGGAGCAGGTCGAGACGGTCCTGGGCTTGGTCAACCTGCAGGATCGCAGCGACCATCGTCCCGGGCAGCTTTCCGGCGGCCAACAGCAGCGCGTGGCCATTGCGCGGGCGATCGTGACCGACCCGACTCTCATCGTGGCCGATGAGCCCACGGGCGACCTGGACCGGGTCTCGGCCGAGGAGGTGCTCGTGCTGCTCGAACGGCTGAGCCGGGAAATGGGAAAAACCGTCATCATGGTGACCCACGACCCCCGCGCCGCCCGCCGCGCGGGGACGGTCAAACACCTCGACAAAGGCGTGCTGGCCCATGATGTGGAAGCTCTTGTTCCGGAACGCCTTTAGGCACACGCTGCGCGCGCTCCTCACCGTTTTCGGGGTGGCGGTGGCGGTCCTCGCCTTCGGGCTGCTGCGCACGGTGGTGGACGCCTGGTACGCCGGGGTTTCCGCGGCCGCCGCCAACCGGCTCATCATCCGCAACGCCATTTCGTTGACCTTTTTTCTGCCGATCGCCTACGGCGAGAAGATCCGGGCCGTCGACGGGGTCCTGGCCCTCTCCCACATGACCTGGTTCGGGGGGGTCTACATCGACCGCAAGAATTTTTTCGCCAATTTCGCCGTGGACGCAAAGACCTACCTGG
>JBFYWX010000466.1:0-2481 GCA_041310825.1 Desulfobacteraceae bacterium
CCTTGAAGAAAGGCACCACCAAGTGGATCGATTTCGGCCCGGCCGACCAACTCAAACCAGGAGAGGTCGAGATGCTCTCCTACGAGTTCATGGTCAAGGACGGGTGGATCGTCCTGCCGCAACGCGGCTTCGTCTGGGCCAAGTCCGAAGGACCGGATAACATTACCGTCTTCTCATCGACCTGCACCCACCTGGCCTGCAACGTCATCTGGAACAAGCAACTGAAACGATTTGAATGCCCGTGCCACAGCGGGTTTTTCGACGTCAGCGGGCGGCCCATCGCCGGCCCTCCCACCCGGCCGTTGGTCGCTCTGGAGCACAAAGTGGAAGAGGGCAAGTTGATGGTGCTGATGCCGGCCTGACCGTGTTTATCGCGAAAGGAGAAAACCAGTATGAAAGCCAAGACGTTAATTCTTTCTATGGTGCTGATCGTTTTCGTCATCGGCGGGATGGCGCTCACGACGGACCGGGCCACCGGCTCCGCCATTCAGACGCTGACCGCTGCCCAGTTCGCCAAAGCCCCGGCATCACTCGATGACGCCGCCTGGCAGAAAGCCAAGGCCCTCGATGTGCCCTTCGACGGCAAGGAGAAGTTCGCCGGCAAGAAGGCCGTTGTGACCACCCGGGCCCTCTATACCGACGATCACATTTTCTTCCTGTTCAAATGGAAAGACGCCACCCAGAGCGTAACCAAGGGCGCCTGGCAGTTCGACGGGGAGAAGTGGGGCAAGCTCAAGGGCGACGAAGACCGCATCGCTCTGCAGTTCGAAATCAACCGGATCAACAACTTCGCCACCAAGGGGTGCGCCGTCCTTTGACACGGCCCCGCGGGGGCGCCGATGAAGGATTTCAAATACGCCACCGCCACGGCGGCTGAAAAGGGCGACCTTTGGCACTGGAAGGCGGCCCGCTCCGACCCCTATCACTCGGCCGACGACGGCTGGCTGACAGCGGCGGGCGAGAAAACCGGCCGCAAGGACGATGCCGGCGGGGGCGGGGACGCCCGCAACGAGACCGAGGACAAGTCCAAGCCGCGCTTCATGCAGGACCCGGCCAAAAAGCCCTCCTTTCCGGGCTTCCTGCTGGCGGAAGAGGCGATCGAGATCAAGGACTATTCCATTTTCAAAAAAGGGGACATCATCACCTACCGCATGCCGAAGAAACCCTCCGGCTCCCGGGCCGACATCAAGGCGTTGAGCCGCTATGCCGACGGTGGGTGGACGGTGATGCTCTCCCGTAAGCTCGACACCGGCAACGAGGATGACGTGGCCTTTAACCCGCGCCGGAAGTACCCCGTCGCCATGGCCCTTTTCGACGATTCCGGGGACGCCGATTCCTACGACTCCGAGGCCCTGAATCTCGAGTTCGGCCGTTGAGACCCTGACCCGAACGGCGGCCGGCCGAATGGAATTGACGGGCCGGCCGCCGGGACCGAACGCCCGGCAGAAAGGAGACGGCATGCGCGCAGGAAAAGCCGCCGGTCTGATGGTGATTCTGGCTGCCGCCCTGGTAGCGGTCCTGTTGGGGCGAGGCCTCCTGGAATCGGCCGAACCGCAACTGACCGTCACCGCCTTGCATGCCCGGCAGGCCCCGGCCGGGTTGGATGACCCTCTCTGGCGGCAGGCGCAGCCGGTCGATGTCCGCGTCCGAGGCCGGGACAGCTTCGCCGGTGAAGATGTGACGGTCGTCACCCGCGCCCTTTACACCGACCAACGCCTCTACTTCCTTTTCAAATGGCCGGACCGCTCCGAAAGCGTGGCCAAGCGGGCTTGGACCTTCGGCGGCCGCAGCTGGAGCCACCTGGAGGGGGACGAGGACCGGATTGCCGTGCTCTTCGAGATTACCCGGATCAACGGGTTCGCCACCAAGGGGTGCGCGGTCGTCTGCCACAGCCCCCCGGACGTCCCCAGCAAGGAGTGGAAGTTCGCGACTCAGACCGCCGCGGAGAAGGGCGACCTGTGGCACTGGAAGGCGGCCCGCTCCAATCCGGCCGAGTACGCCGATGACGGCTGGCTTACGATCGCCGGCAACCCATCCGGCTCCTACCGCACCACGGGGCGGCGGGTCGACGAGGGCAGGGGCGGCGACGTCTACAACCAAACCGAGGACCGGTCCGGGCCGCGCTACATGCAGGACCCGAAGCGGCCGCCCTCTGCGCCGGGCTTCCTGATCTTCGACGAAGCCGTCCCGATTCCCGCCGGCACCCAATTCCCTCCCGGGGCGCTCCTCACCTACCGCATGCCCAAGCGGGCCGAGGGGTCACGCGGGGACGTCGCGGCAAGCGGCCGCTATGCCGACGGCGGGTGGAAGGTGATGCTCTCCCGCAGGCTCGATACCGGTCAGGAGGATGACGTATCGTTCAATCCCCGCCGGGATTACAGCTTCGCGATCGCCGTTTTCGACAACACCGGCGAGGAGCACTCAAAAGGGATCCAGGCGCTTACCCTTAGGTTCGGCCGCTAGCTAAAACGAAGGATTGTG
>JBFYWX010000483.1:0-14446 GCA_041310825.1 Desulfobacteraceae bacterium
CCTTGAACCCTCCCGCGCACCGGCGGCAGCCGGGGCGCGGTCTACTTCTTCCACCACACTTCGGTGCAGTCGAGCGCGATCGTGGGATAGTCCTTCCACCAGTCCATCAGCTCCGCCTTCATGGCCGAGAGCGAGGGGCTGGCGAAGAGAAAGCCGTTGACGGCATCCTCGGCCACGATCTCCTGGCAGCGGCCGAACCACTTCGCCTTCTCCTCCTCCGTCGTCGCCGTCAAGGCATTGGCATAGGCCTCACGGAATTCCGCGGAGTCGTACTGGAAGTAGTAGGTGGGGTTGGCGTAGATGCCGATGTCCCAGGCCTCGGCATGGCCGATCATGGAGAGCTGAAAGTCCTTCTGCTTGAGGACGCGGTCCAGCCAGAAAGCCCACTCCACGATTTCGATCTTGAGCCGGATCCCGACCTGCCCCAGCATGTCGGCGATCACCTCGCCGGCCTTCTGGGCGTAAGGGTAGATGGCCGGCAGCCGGATGGTGGCGTCGAAGCCCTTGGGGTAGCCGGCCTTGGCCAGGAGCTCGCGCGCCTTCTTGGGATCGTGCGGGTATTTGCGGCTCAGGTCCTTGTAGTAGGGGGTCACGGGCGGCCAGTGTGAGCCGATGGGCGTGGCGTAGCCGAGCATGACCAGTTCGTCGACGGCTTTGCGGTCGATGGCGTGGGCCATGGCCTGGCGGACGAGCTTGTTGTCGAAAGGGGCCACCTTGTTGTTGGTCGACATGATGACTTCTGAGGTGGAGGAGCCGGAGAGCACCTTGAAGCGCTTGTCGCGCGAGATGCCGAGCGCGATTTCGGGGGCCAGCACCCAGCCGATGATGTCGACATCACCCGCCTTGAGAGCTGCGACCTGGGCGCTCGGGTCCTTGATGAAACGGAAGGTCACCTTGTCCAGGTAGGGCAGCTGCGGGTTCCAGTAGGTTTCGTTGCGCACCATCTCCACCCGGTCCCCGCGGGCCCAGCGGGCGAACTTGAAGGGGCCGGTGCCGATCGGCTCGGCCGCCGTGTTCTCGTGGCCCTTTATCGGCAGCATGACCGAATCGCCTTCGGCCATCTGGAAGAGAAAGAGCGAGTTCACCTGCTTCAAGGTGAGCTTCAGGGTATAATCGTCCGGGGTCTCGATCTTCTCGATGATCCGGAAGAACTCGGGATGGGCGTTCTTGGTGCCCTCGGCCGCACCGCGCTCGAGGTTCCACTTGGCGACCTGGGCATTGAATGGTTCGCCGTTGTGGAATTTGGCTCCCTGGCGCAGGTGGAAGGTGAAGACCCTGCCGTCGGCTGAGGCCTCGTAGCGGGTCGCCAGGCCCGAAACGAGCTTTCCGGTGCGGTCCACCTTGAGCAGCCCCTCGAAGATGTTGGCGTAGACCACCCGGTCGATGGCGGCCGATGCGCTCGCCGTGGGGTCGAGCCCCGGCGGTTCATCCCCGACGCACACGACAAGACTGCCGCCCTTTTGGGGCGTCTCCGCCGCCGCCCACGCAACGGAAACGACGGCCAGCAGCATTAGAACGATCACCATCGCCTTTTTCATTCCATTCCTCCTGATTCATGTGGTTCGTTGTCATGCCGGGCACAGCAACTCCGGCATCTGTGGTTCCGGATAATAAACTCTTTCACCCTGTGGGAGCGGCTCCCGGCCTTCGTAGCCTGTACTTCGGCGGAGTAGGCTCCAGCCGCGATGTGCTCCGTTCGACCGGTATGATCGCGGCTGGAAGCCGCTCCCACAAAAAAACGGCCGCGTATGAGCCGAATTCCCTATACGCCATGAGGGTCCGTTTTGTCCATGCCGGTATCACAGCAGCGGCAAGTCCCTGAAAGCGAGCTTGCCGGCGGCGCTGTGAGCCGCCAGCACCGCATGGATAATCGCCCGGGAGGTGCAGTCCGCCGCCGCGTGGCCGATCTCGCTGAGGGCGTGCGCGCCGGGTGCCGCGAAAAAGCCGGTGGATTCGGGCAGCGGCCGGAGGCCGGTCGCGAGGCAGAACACGGCGTCGCCGTCGAACATGGTGTGGGCCGGGCGAATCGCGCGCGCCAGTCCGTCGTGGGCCATTTGCGCCACCTTGAGGGCCTGGGCTTTGGTGAGCACGGCATCGGTCGCGACCACCCCGATCGTAGTGTTGCGCCCCGGGGCGCCGGGCGGCGCGTCAGGCAGTTTCACCGCGCGCCGCCTCGAATCTCCGAACTCCCCGGCGCATTCGAGCCCGATCTCCCAGGGGCGGCCGGTGGCGGGGTCGATTACCGACCCGCCGGGGTTGGCCGCCATCAGGGCCGCCACCGTGATGCCGGAGGTGAGGATCAGGCTGGCGCTGCCCACACCGCCCTTGATGCCGCCCGCCCAGGCCCCGGTGCCGGCGCCGGCCGTACCCATCGCCGCCGGTCCCGGCCCGGCCGCCTCGCAGGCCGATCGCCCCCATTCGGCCGAGACCGGAGGCACGAACTGCGGGCCGCGCCCGAGGTCATAGAGGACTGCGGCCGGTACGATGGGGGCTACCTGCCCGGCCTCCAGGGGGAAGCCGAACCCGCGCGCGGCGAGCCAGCGCACCACCCCGTCGGCCGCCGCGAGCCCGAACACCGAGCCCCCGGAGAGGACCACGGCCTGGGCCTTCTCCACCAGGTTCACCGGGGCGAGCAGGTCCGTCTCGCGTGTGCCGGGAGCGGCCCCGCGCACATCCACCGCCGCGACGGCCCCCTCCGGGCAGAGGGCGACCGTAACTCCGCTCGCTGCTGCGGCGTCGGTGTAATGGCCGACGAGAAGTCCTGCGACATCGGTCAAACCATTGTGTTTTCCGGGAGAAGACACAGGTACCTCCTCAGCGGTGCAACGCTGCGTCGGGCCCTAAATCCCCCCTTCGCCCCCCTTTTTCAAAGGGGGGTAGGGTGGGCAAATGGATTGGGGCGGTATTCAGCGCCGGCGGAGCCCGGGGGCAGCTGATTTTTTGCGCGCATACTACCGGATAGGAAACCACGCGGCAACCCGCATCTACCTCTATTTGCCGGCCGTCTACAATATAGTTGACGGAGCATATCGCCTTGGGCTATTTATAAATGTTTATGGCATTGATAGTGATTGCGGGATGTTTTCCGGTTCGGCACGTCTGCCCGGCGGGTCATCCGCCTGACAGAGTCTATGAGGGGACGCCGTCGTTGTGACGCCGTGGGGTCTTTTTCACTCGAACCCTTGACCCCTCGACCCCTCGAACCCCCCGGCAGCCGATGTCATGCAGAGCCTGGTTTACTTGGACCTAATACCAACGTCCGGTCCTCCAGAGAGAGGGTGCAGCATACCGCCATGATTCAGCTGATCCGCGGTTTCAAGGACATATTGCCCGGGGAGTCCGAACTCTGGCAGAGGATCGAGACCGAAGCCAGGGGGCTTTTCGAGAACTTCGGGTTCCGGGAGATCCGGATCCCGATCATGGAGAAGACCGAGCTCTTCAAGCGCAGCATCGGCGAGGAGACCGACATCGTCGAAAAGGAGATGTACACCTTTGCCGACCGCGGCGGGGACCTCGTCACCCTGCGGCCCGAGGCGACGGCCTCCATCGTGCGCGCCTACATCCAACACAAGCTCTACGCGCCCGACCCGGTCCAGCGGCTCTACATGATCGGGCCGATGTTCCGGCGCGAGCGCCCCCAGAAGGGCCGCTACCGGCAGTTTTCCCAGATCGACGCCGAAATTTTCGGGGTGGCCTCCCCTTTGGCGGATGCCCAGTTGATCTTCATCCTGGTGACCCTCTTCGAGCGGCTGCGGGTGGAAAACGTCGAAGCCCATGTCAACTCCCTGGGCTGCCCGGCCTGCCGAGCGGGTTTTCGGGAGGCCCTGACGCGGATGCTCGCCTCAGTCGCCGACAGGCTCTGCGAGGACTGCAACCGCCGAAAGGAGCGCAACCCTTTACGGGTCCTGGACTGCAAGGTCCCCGGCTGCCGCGAGGCGCTCGCCGGCGCACCTTCCATCATCGAGCACCTGTGCGCGGAATGCCGCCGCGATTTCGACGATCTCCAGTCGGCCTTGACCGGCCTCGGGGTCGGCTACCGCGTGAACCCGCGCCTGGTGCGGGGGCTCGACTACTACACCCGCGCCGCCTTCGAGATCCAGACCGGGGCGCTGGGCGCCCAGAGCGCGGTGGCCGGCGGCGGCCGCTACGACAAGCTGGTCAAGGAGCTCGGCGGCCCGGACCTGCCGGCGACGGGTTTTGCCATCGGTTTCGACCGGCTGGTCGAGATTGCCGGCCTGGATGCGGTCGCACTCCAGCCGCGGCCGGAGCTCTTCATCGCGGCACTGGGCACGGCCGGCCGCGGGCTCGCCTTCGACTGGGCCTGCCGGCTCGGCCGCGAAGGGGTGCGGGTCGAGATGGAGATGGGCGAGAAGGGCCTGAAGAGCCTGATGAAGACGGCCGATCGGCTGGGCGCGGCCCACGTCCTCATGGTGGGCGACCAGGAGCTCGCGGCGCAGAGCGCCGTTCTAAGAAACATGCAGACCAAGGAGCAGGCGCCGATTCCCTTCGAGGGCTTGGTGGAGCGATTGCAGGCGATGCTCAAGGCGCCGTGACGAGGCAATGGCAGCGTGTTCCATTTTCGCTTCCCCCGCGATCGGGGGCAGCGGGCATGGGTGAGTAGGCTTTTTCCCCCTTTGAAAAAGGGGGATTTTTCCAATCGACCCTCCTTCAAGAAGCGTTCGTGAAAGGAGTTTGCGTGGATAAACTAGGCGACATGCGAAGAACCCACGACTGTGGCAGCCTCACTCCCGCCGATGACGGCCGGGAGGTCGTGCTCATGGGCTGGGTCCTGAGACGCCGGGACCATGGCGGGGTCATTTTCGTCGATCTGCGGGACCGCGAGGGGATCACCCAGGTCGTGTTCAACCCCGAAGTGGCGCCCGAGGCCCACGCCAAGGCGGAGGCCCTGCGCAGCGAGTTCGTGCTCGGCGTGCGCGGCCGGGTGCAGCACCGACCCGAAGGGATGGTCAACCCGAACCTCGCGACCGGAGCGATCGAGGTCATGGCCTCCGCGTTGATTATTCTGAACAGCGCCCAGACCCCGCCGTTTTTGGTGGAAGAGGGCGCCGACGTCTCCGAGATGACCCGGCTCAAATATCGCCACATCGACCTGCGCCGGCCGCGCTCCCAGAGGAACCTGATCCTGCGCCACCGGGCCGCGTCCGCCGTGCGGGGCTATCTGAACGATCTGGGGTTCCTCGACCTCGAAACCCCCTTTCTCACGCGCAGCACCCCCGAAGGGGCGCGCGACTACCTGGTGCCGAGCCGCGTGAACCCGGGCATGTTCTATGCGCTGCCCCAATCCCCGCAGCTCTTCAAGCAGCTCTTCATGATCGCGGGCTTCGACCGCTACTACCAGATCGTGCGCTGCTTCCGGGACGAAGACCTGCGCGCCGACCGCCAGCCCGAGTTCACCCAGGTGGACATCGAGATGTCCTTCGTGGGCGAAGAGGACGTGATGGGGATGGCCGAGGGGCTGATGGCGGCCCTTTTCAAACAGGTGCTCGACCGGCAATTCTCCACCCCCTTCCCGCGGCTGACTTACGACGAGGCGCTCGCGCGCTTCGGGCTCGACAAGCCGGACACCCGCTTCGGCTTGGAACTCGCCGAGGTCACGGACATCGTGGCCGGCTCGGGGTTCAAGGTCTTTGCGGAGGCGGCGGCCAAAGGCGGGATCGTCAAGGCGTTGAACGCCAAGGGCTGTGTCGAGATGTCGCGCAAGGACATCGACGATCTCACGGCCTTCGTCGCGGTCTACCGCGCCAGGGGCATGGCCTGGATCAAGGTGCGCCCGGAGGGCTGGCAGTCGCCGATCGCCAAGTTCTTCACCGAAGGCGAGAAACAGGCCCTCACCGAGCGCATCGGGATGGAGACCGGGGACCTCGTCTTCTTCGTCGCCGATCAGCCCCCGGTGGTCAACGACGCCCTCGGCCAGTTGCGCAACCATCTGGGCCAGAAGCTTGGCCTGATCGATTCCGATCGCTTCGACTTCCTGTGGGTCACGCACTTTCCGATGTTCGAGTACGACGAGACCGAGAAACGCTACCAGGCCCTGCACCATCCGTTCACCTCGCCCCTGGAGGAGGACTACGAGCGGCTCGACACCGAACCCCTGGCTGTGAGATCGCGCGCCTACGATCTGGTGTTGAACGGGTTCGAGGTGGGCGGCGGCAGCATCCGCATCCACCAGCGCGCGCTCCAGGAGCGGGTCTTCAAGGCCCTCGGCATGGCGGCCGAGAGCTACGAGGACAAATTCGGCTTCCTGCTCTCGGCCCTGGACTCGGGGGCGCCGCCCCACGGAGGGATCGCTCTCGGCTTCGACCGCTTGGTGATGCTGCTCTGCGGGGAGAGCTCGATCCGGGATGTCATCGCCTTCCCCAAGACCCAGAAGGCCGCCTGTCTCCTGACCAACGCCCCCTCCGTGCCGGTGAAGGCCCAGTTGGATGAGCTGCACCTGCGGGTGAAGCCGACCGCGCAAACTTAGTCGCGTCGGGCGGCCGGAACGCTGCCGCCCGACGCACCCATCCCCACCAGGTACCGCGGTTGAAGCCGCAGCGGGGCCGAGGCCCTTATCAGAACCTGTTTCCCTATTTTGGAGTTCCGTCATGCAACAAAAAACCCATGGGTGCCGTTTGTGCGATGAGAAATGGCATCTGTTGGAAGAGTCGGACGTTTACGAGGAGCTCCAGAGCGGTCCGCAAGGCCTGGGGCCAGAGGAGGCCGCCCGGCGGCTCAGCTTCTACGGGCCGAACACCCTGCCCGCCAAGGAGCCCCCGTCCATCTGGCAGATCCTGCTGCACCAGGTGCTCAATCCCCTGATCGCCATCCTCCTCGTGGCCGCGGTCGCCTCCCTCGTCATCGGCGAGGCCGCCGACGCGCTCTTCATCCTGATCGTGATTGCGCTGAACAGCGGCCTGGGGGCCTACCAGGAACATCAGGCCGAACGCAGCGCGGCCAGCCTGCAGCAGTTGCTGCAGATCACGGCCCGGGTGCGCCGCGGGGGCCGGAAGGTCGAAATCCCTTCGGAGGAGGTGGTGCCAGGGGACATCGTGCTTCTCGAATCGGGCAACAAGGTGCCCGCCGACCTGCGCCTGGTGCAGGCCAACGGCCTCGCTGCGGACGAGAGTTTTTTGACCGGCGAGTCCATTGCGTCCGAGAAAGCCGCCGGGCGCCTTGCCGAGGAGAGCGGGATCAGCGACCGCTGGAACATGGCCTTTGCCGGTGCCACCGTCACCTCCGGGCGCGGGGTGGGGATCGCCATCGGCACCGGGACGGAGACCCAGGTCGGCATCATCGCCGAGACGGTGACCCGATCGGAAAGCGCCAAGCCGCCCCTTGTGCAGCGGATGGATCGCTTCGTGAAGCATGTCAGCATCCTGGTGCTGTTGGTCAGCGTCGGGCTGGCGCTGCTGCTGTGGGCCAAAGGCCAGGATGCCGCGGCGATATTTTTCTTCGTGGTGGCCCTGGCGGTGGCGGCCATTCCGGAAGGGCTGCCGGTCGCCTTGACGGTGGCGCTCTCGATCGCCACCAAGCGGATGTCCCGGCGCAACGTGATCGTGCGCCGCCTGACTGCGGTCGAGAGCCTGGGCAGCTGCACGGTCATCGCCAGCGACAAGACCGGCACCCTGACGGTGAACCAGCAGACGGCCCGCCTGGTCGCACTTCCCGGCGGGCAGTCCGTGACCCTCTCCGGTGAAGGGTACAACGGTGAGGGGCGGGCTTCGACCGAAGAAGGTGCCGCGGCGGCCGGTCCCCTGAAAGAGCGGCTCAAACGGCTGGCGCAGCTGGCGATCTTGGCGAACGAGGGGGATCTGGTAAAAGAGAAGGGGGGGTGGACGCACCGCGGGGATGCCATGGACGTGGCGTTTCTCGCGGCGGGCTTCAAGCTGGGTCTCGACCCGGCGGATGTGAGACGGACCTACCGGGTCACGCGGGAGATCGCCTATGAGTCGGAGCGCAAGTTCTCGGCGGTCTACTACGAGATAGAGGACGATACCCATGTGGCCGCCAAAGGGGCGGTGGAGACCATTCTCGATTTCTGCTCCCGGATGACGAGCGCTGACGACCCGGTCCCGCTTGACCGGGAGGGCATCGAGCGGCAGGCCGAGGCGCTGGCCCAAAAGGGGCTGCGCGTCCTGGCCGTGGCCGGCGGGGAGGCGCCTCAAGCGCCCGAAGCGACATCCGCTCCGGAACTTTCCGGTCTGGTGCTGCAGGGTCTCGTCGGGTTCATCGACCCGCTGCGCCCCGAGGCCGTCGCAGCGGTCAAGACCTGCAAGGCGGCGGGCATCCAGGTCATCATGATCACCGGCGACCATCCCGCGACCGCGGGGGCCATCGCCCGCGAGCTCAACCTCGGCAATCGGGACGAGCCGGTGGTGACCGGGCGGGAGTTGAGCGAGACAGGCACGCCCGACAGCCCGGCCTTCGAAAAGAAGGTCCTTTCGACCCACGTGTTCGCCCGGGTGTCGCCGACCCAGAAGCTTGAGATCGTGGATGTGCTGATCCGCCGCGGGGAGTTCGTGGCGGTGACGGGCGATGGGGTCAACGACGCCCCGGCTCTCCGGCGGGCGAATATCGGGGTGGCCATGGGCTCGGGGACCGACGTGGCCAAGGAGGTCGGCTCGATGATCGTGGCCGACGACAATTTCGCCTCCATCGTGGCTGGGGTGGAAGAGGGGCGGTTCGTCTACGACAATGTGCGCAAGGTGATTTATCTGCTCGTCTCCACCGGTGCGGCGACGGTCATGATGGTGGTCGCCGCGCTGCTGATCGGCCTGCCGCTGCCGCTCGTGGCCGTTCAGCTGTTGTGGCTCAACGTGGTCACCAACGGGATCCAGGACGTGGCCCTGGCCTTCGAAGGCGGAGAGCCGGGCGCCATGAAACGCCGGCCCCGGCGGTCGGAGGAGACAATTTTCGACACCCAGATGGTCTCCCAGACCCTGGTATCGGGGCTGGTCATCGGCGCCCTGGGGTTCGGCTATTTCTACTGGCTGATCGAGGTCCGGCAGATGGAGGAGAGCCTGGCCCGCAACAGCATTCTGCTCCTGATGGTTTTTTTACAGAACGTGCACGTCTTCAACTGCCGCTCCGAGTCCACTTCGGCCTTCAGGGTGCCCCTGCACCGCAACTATATCCTCATCTTCGGCGTGGCGGCGGCCCAGGCCATTCACATCGCGAGCATGCACGCCCCCTTCATGCGGACCATCCTGGGTACCTCGCCGGTCGGCTTCGACCAATGGGCGGCCACTCTGGCGATGGCTCTCGCCGTCCTGGCGGTGATGGAGGTTTTCAAGCTTTTCAAGCGGCGGGGCATTGTCCGCAACCCCGCCGCCGCGCCGGTTTGACTCGAACGTGCCGGTTGCTTATTTATATTCAACTTGCTTTGAACTGACGTTTGTCTGTTGCGGAAAGGGCTCTGCCATGAAAGCTGCGGCTACCTTCACTGGGGTGGTCTTTTTCTTGACCGTTTTTTTCATTCCCGCTGCGGCGGCCGGCGACCGGCTGGAGGATCTGCACGTCGTCGACTGGCACGTCCACACGGCGGGGCTCGGCTATGGCGGCTCCGGGGCCTTCCTGAACCAGGAGATGCGGGAGAACTTCCGGTTCGGGTTCTTCCTCAGATGGGTGGGGGTCACGGAGCGGGAGCTGGAAGCCGAGGGCGATCAGCTCGTCATCAAGCGGCTCAGCGAATACATCGCCCGCTCCAGGTTCGTCGATCAGGCGGTCGTTCTCGCCATGGACGGGATCGTGGACAGGGCTACCGGCCTTTTGGACGAAAGGCGCACCCAGATCTACATCCCCGATGATTTTGTCGCCCGCGAGGTCGCCAAGTATCCCAATCTCCTCTTCGGGTCCAGCATCAACCCCAACCGCCCGGACGCCATCGAGCGTCTGGAGCAGGCGGCCGCACGGGGGGCGGTCCTCGTCAAGTGGATCCCCTCGATCATGGACATCGACCCCGCCGATGAATTCTTCGTCCCGTTCTACCGCCGGATGGCCGCGCTCGGCATCCCGCTGCTCACCCACACCGGGATGGAGAAATCCTTCACCCATGCCCGCGATGAGCTCTCCGATCCCATGAAGCTGCTCCTGCCCCTGAAGCATGGCGTCACCGTGATCGCGGCCCACATGGCGGCCACCGGGCAATCGGAGGGGCAGGACAACTTCGAGCGGCTGCTGTCGATCCTGCCGGCCTACCCGAATTTCTATGCGGATATCTCGAGCCTCACCCAGATCAACCGCCTGGGATACCTGGTCAGAGCGTTGAATATCCCCTGGACGATCGACCACATGATCTTCGGCACGGACTGGCCGCTCCAGCACTTTCCGATCGTCTCTCCCTGGTATCATGTCAGGCACATCGGGTTGGTCAATGCCTGGCGCATCTCCGGGATCCGAAACGTCTGGGACCGGGATGTGGCTCTTAAACGGGCGCTCGGGGTGCCGGATGAAGTTTTCACGCGGGTGGTGGGCATCCTGGCGCACCGGATTCCCAAACCCTCCAATTGACCCATGGGCCGATCAAAGCTCATTTTGGCGCTTCTGCTCGGCGTGGTGCTCCTGGCGGCCGCGGCTGTTGCGGCGCTGCTCTTCGTGGACCCCGCGTACTTCCGCGGCGTGCTCGAAGCGCGCGCGACGGCGGCCTTCGGGCGCGAGGTGCGGGTCGCAGGGCCGATCCGCCTCGAGCGCTCGCTTACGCCGCGCCTCGTCCTGGGGGCGATCACCATCGCCAATCCGGAAGGGGCCGCCGACCCGCATTTCGCCACGGCTGAAGAGGTCGGGGTCCAGGTGGCCCTGCTGCCGCTGCTGCGGGGCGACCTTCAGGTTCTGGACGTCCACTTCGACGGGATGAAGATTTTTCTCGAATCCGGCCCCGGCGGCGCCGGCAACTCTCCGCATGGCGACCCCGGTATCGCAGACCCCGGGGAGGTGGCCTTCCCCTCCATCGAGCGCATTCTGATCCGGGATGCCGCCCTCTCCCATCGGTCGATCAAAGGGGTCGTCTCCCGCTATGAAATCCACCAGGCCCGGCTGTGGAACCTTCCCGGGGAGCCGGAGAGGATCGAGGCCGAGGGATCGGCCAAGGGCATCCCCTTTCGCATTTTTCTGGCCGCCGATACGCCGGTGGAGACCACGGGGCCGAACCTGCCCTGGTCGGCGCGTCTGGAGGTCCACTGCCCGGATCTTGCGTTGATCGCCTCCGGGCGGGTGGCCCGGGTGTTCGACTGGGACCGTTTCGACCTGCGCATCGCCGTGAAAGGAGACCGCCCGGATACGATCGAGAACCTCTTTGATGTCGATTTGGGCGGGATCGGCGCTTTTGAGATCTCCGGGTTCTTGAAGACGGACGATGGTGTCTACCATGCCGCGGAGCTTGCCGCTAAAATTCAAGGGGCGGACGGAGGGCGTCATCTCGAAGTCACGGATGGAACCGCCTCCGGAGGACGTGAGGCCCCTTTGCAGCTCGCAATCCAGGGCGCCTTCGGCGAGTCACCACTTTCCGCCACCTTCGCCTCGGTGCGACCCTTGGCGGCCTTCCCGGAAGCGGACGCCTGGCCTCTGACGGGCCGGATCCGGGTGGCCGGCGCCGAGCTGGAATTAACGGGAGCGTCGTTCGAGGGCGGCTCCCGCGTGGAGCTGGAAGCGGCGCTGCGGGGGGAAGACCTCAGCGCTCTGGCTCGGCTGCTCGGGGGCGGAACGTTTGATGCAGGAAGCTTCCGGGCCTCTTCGCATGCCGTCATCGAAGGAGGCGGCTGGCAGTTCTCAGGCCTGGAAGGGGAGGTTGATCGCATGGGACCGTGGCGGAGGGTTCATATCTCTCAGGGCCGGGGTTCCATCCGCAAAGACGGCTCCGCCTCGGCCTCCCTCGCGGCCGGGCTCGATCACGCCCCTCTCAGCCTTTCTTTTCAAGCCGGACCCGGGAGCGCAGGCCCTCCCGCCGGGAGCGCACGGCCGTTCGAGCTCGAGGCATCGGCGGCCGGGGCCGTTCTGACCGCTACCGGATCGATGGTCGACTCCCCGGACGGCCGGCGGTACGAGGCCGCCACCCGGATCGTCGGCAGCCGCCTGGAACGGCTCGGTGCGTTGATGGGGGCTTCGCTTCCCCCCGTCGCCGCCTACGAACTGCGCGGGACGCTCGCTCACGCGGCCGGCTTTTATGAACTGCGGGATCTTTCCGCCCGGCTCGGGGACAGCCGGCTGTCCGGCTCCCTGCAGTGGGAGGAGAAGCGGCCCCGGCCCCTTCTGACTGGGGATCTCAGCGTGGAGCGCCTGGTGCCGGGGGAACTGCAGCCGGCGCCGCCGCCTCAGTCAGCCGGAACGGCTGCGATGGACCGTCCCCTCCGGCTCGACTGGCTGGGGGATCTCGACGCCCGGCTTCGGCTGGATGTGGCCGCAGTCGCCGGGAGCCCGGTGCCGATCGAAAGGATCAGCTCCGATGTGACGCTGACGGAGGGCGCCCTCTCCGCATCGATTCGCGGCCGGGTGGCCGGGGCCCGGCTGCAGGGGCAGGTGGGGCTCGCCCGGCGCCGCGATGTGCCCCACCTCTCCGTGAAGGCCACGATCGGACCCGTCGACGCCGGCCGTACCCTCCGGCAGCTCAAGCTGCCGCTGGAGCTCGCCGGGACCGTAAAGTCCCTCCACATCGACGGCCGCAGCTCGGGGGGGACGCCGCGGGCCCTGCTCGAGCAGGCGGAGCTCTCCGTGCGGGCCGAACCCGCCGGATTGAAGGGCGCCGGCGCCATCATGCGCCGACAGGTGGACATCACCCTGGCTAAAGCTGAAGCAACCGTGCGCCGAGGACGGCCGGCGGCAGTCGTTCTATCGGGGACGCTGAACCGGGTGCCGTTCGAGGCCTCGATCGCCGCCGGTTCCATCGCCGAGCTTTACCGCCCGGACATCCCGCTCCCGGTGCGGCTCGCCATGCGGGCCGGGGATGTTCAGTTGACGGCCGAAGGCACGGTTGCAAGGCCGTTCAGCCGCCAGGAGTTCGATCTCACCCATGAGCTGATGGGCCCGGAGATCAAAGGGCTCGACCCGTTGATGGACATCGTGCTGCCGCTGCAGGGGGAGTTTCATGCCAGGGGCCGGGTCTCGGCCCGCGGCAAGCGGTTCACCTACGAAGAGGATCTGCGGGTCGGCAAAAGCGATCTGAACGCGGCTGTGACCGTCACGCACGCGCCCGCGCGCCCCAGTATAGAGGGCAGTATCCAGATTCGAAAGCTGGATCTGAACGACCTGATCCTTGCGGGTGGGCAGGAGGGTACAGGGCCGGCTCCGAAGGCGGTGCGGGTGATCCCCGACTACCCGATTTTGGTGGACATGTTCCAGGCGGCGGACCTGGATCTCACCCTTCGGGCTAGGCGTATCGTCACGGGGGCGGAAACCCTCGGGGACCTGGTCGCGGAGGTGAAGATTCAAAACGGCCGCTACCATTCCCTGCACTCTGTCTCAGGTGTGATGGGGGGGCGGATGGAGGGAGAGGTGGGGATCGACGCGGCCGTCGATCCGCCGGTCATCGGCATACGGCTCCAGGCCGAGGAGTTGGACTACCGCTTCCTGCAGGCGCCGGCGCAGGAGTCGAGCCTGATCGAGGGGCGGATCGCGCTCTATGCCGAGATCGCAGGCGCCGGTCGAACGGTGCGCGGCCTCCTCGCGGATGCCGAAGGCCGGATGACGCTCATCGGCGGGCCGGGCCGGATTTCCGACCGCCGGGTCGATCTGTGGGCGGCGGATTTGCTGCCGACCATGCTCTCGCCCCGCTGGCAGCGGGATAACGTGACTGAAATGAACTGCGCCGTCGCGCACATCAAGTTGAGCCAGGGGCTGGCGCAAGTCGAAGATTTTCTCCTCGACACCCGGCGGATAACGGTTGCCGGCAGCGGCCTGGTGAACCTGGAGACGGAGGCGCTGGATCTGCTCCTCGCGCCGCGGCCCAAGCGGGCGAGCCTCGTCAGCCTGGCCAACCCGGTGCGGATCGGCGGCACGCTCGCGGAACCTGACGTCTCCGCGGCACGCCTTCCCAGCCGGCGCCGGCTGGTGCGCACGGGTCTTCTGGCCGGCCTGGTCAATCCGCTCTTCCTGCTGACCGCGTTCGTGGACACGGGCACCGGTTCTTCCAACCCCTGTGTCCGGGCGGTTGAACGGGCCAACCAGGCAGCTGGGATCGACGGTTCAGAATGAGGCTTTCAAGTAAGTTGGGTCTTCTTCTTGTGGGAGCGGCATCTCTTGACCGCCGTAGCCAGCGGCAAAGGCTGGTTGCCGCGATCGGATCGTGGCTGGAGCCTACTCCGCCGAAGTACAGGCTACGAAGGCCGGGAGCCACTCCCAAAAGAACAAAACCTGCTTCGTTATAAAGTGGCGCTCTACGCCTTGATGAGCTATGAAGCAACGGAAGCATACCCGATCGATGGACATTCGTTGATGAGACGACGAGCAGGCATGAAAC
>JBFYWX010000489.1:0-3357 GCA_041310825.1 Desulfobacteraceae bacterium
GGCTCGGCCCTGGAGGATGCCGGGCGGACGGGGATTGCCCACATGCTCGAGCACATGATGTTCAAGGGCACCCGGAATTTCGGCTCGACCGACCCGGTGAAGGATGCGGAGATCCAGCAAAAAATCGATGCTGCCTACGCGATCGTCCGGGACGAGCAGGCTAAGCGCACCCCCGACCCGGCACTGATTCAGGCCAAGCTGGCCGAGATGGAGTCCCTGCGGCTCGAAGCCCAGACGCTCTACGTGCCCCAGGCCTTCTCCTCCCAACTCGGCTGCAACGGGGCGGTCGGGGTCAACGCCTTCACCAGCCACGACCAGACCCAGTATACCGCCTCCGTGCCCTCGGACATGCTCGAGCAGTGGTTTTCGATCATCAGCGAGCAGCTCTTCGAGCCCTCCTGGCGCGAGTTCTACGTCGAGAAGGAGGTGGTCCAGCGCGAGTGGGCTTTCCGCTACGTCAACAGCCCCCAGGGGGCCGCCTGGCTCGACCTCTACGCGACGGCCTACACGGCCCACCCTTACCGCAACCCGGTCATCGGCTGGAAGTCCGACATGGAGCGCTACAGCACGCCGGATGCGATGGAGTTCCACCGCCGGTTCTACAATCCCGCCAACGCCGTCTGCGTCCTGGTGGGGGATCTCACCGTCGAGCAGGCCCGGAAGCTGGCCGAGACCTACTTCGAGCGCTACCCGGCGGGCCTCCGCGCGCCGGAGGTCGTCACGGCCGAGCCGCCCCAGCAGGGCCCCCGCAAGAGCGTGCGGTTTCTAGAGGGGGCCCGTACCCCTGTCGTGCGCATCGGCTTCCACGGGGCGCCCATGAACAGCCCCGATTTCTTCGCCCTCGATGCGCTCGCCATGGTGCTCAGCCAGGGCCGCAGCGCCCGGCTGACCCAGGAGGTCGTCAACCGGGGACTGGCGGTCGAGGCCTGGGCCGGGAACCCGGATAACCGCTACGGAGGGCTTTTCGTTCTGGGCGGCTCGTCCAACGAGCCGGAGGCGTTGCGGCAGTCCGGCCTGAGCGAGGCCGAGCGGCGCGAGGCCTACCGGCTGGCGGGCGAATCCTTGGAAGCGCTGCTCCTGGCTGAAATCGAGCGGCTGCAAACCGAGCCCGTGTCCGCTCGGGAGCTGGAGCGCATCAAGAAGCTCAACCGCCGCGATTTCATCGACCGGCTGCGCGGAAACGACAGTGTGGCCGGAACCCTGGCCACTCTGGAGGTCCAGGTGGGCTGGCGCTACCTCACCGCGTATCTGTCCCGCATGGACGCGGTCACGGCCGAGGACATCCAACGGGCGGCCCGGACCTACCTCGTGCCCCAGAAAAGAACCTCGGTTTACATCCTGCCCGGCGGCGATTCGGGCCGTCCGGTCGAAGCTTACACCGAAGTGCGCTCGATCGGCGGGTCGGCCGCCGACCGGACCTGGCCGCCCAGCGGCAGCCTCGAGAACATTTCGGCCTACCCGACCCCCGCGGGCTGGAAACACCCCTTGTCCTTTCACCGCGAGCCCCGGCGGATCGACTACCCGGACGCGGAGCGGTTCACCGCCGCGGGGACCCCCGTCTTCTACCTCTCCGACCCGGAGCTGCCCCTGGTCGAGATGACCCTTTTCATCAAAGCCGGCGCGGTAGACCTCGCCGAAGGCCAGGCCGGTCTGACCGATCTGCTGAGCGCGGCCATCATCCGCGGCGGGACCGAGTCCCTCGCACCCGATGCGCTGGCGGCCCTTCTGGATGACAACGCGATCCAGATGAGTGTGCGCGCCGGCGAGGAGGATACCGTGGTGCGGCTCTCCGTGCTGAGCTCCGAGTGGCACCGGGGGTTGGAGATCCTGCAGGAGGTTCTCACGCAGCCGCGTTTTGACGGCCAGGTCCTGGACGTGGCCCGGCGGCAGGAGATCGTCTCTCTCCGGCGGGAAGGCGAGAGCGCGCGGGCGGTGGCCATGCGCGAGGCGCAGATCTGGCACTTCAAGGGCCACCCCTACGGCCGTGACCCGCTCGCCGCCGCCGCCACCCTCCCGGCGATCACCCGCGCGGAGCTGAAGCGCTTTCTAACCTCCTATTTCGTGCCGGCCAACATGGTGGTCGCCATCGCGGGCGACATCCACCGCGATCAGGCGGCCGCCGACATCGAACGCTTCCTGACGGCGTTTCCGACGTCGGGCGCGCCGGCGCGGCATCTGCCGGCCCCGGCCGCCACGCCCGCGATCGTGACCCTGATCCACAAGCCCGGTCAGGCCCAGTCCCAGGTGACGATGAAACTGCCCGGCCTGCGGCGCACCGATCCGGATTACTGGAAGCTCAATTTGCTGATGAGCGTGTTCGGAGGGGGCGACTCCCTCCTGTACACACGGCTCAGAGATGATCTCGGCTACGTCTACGCGGCGGGTTTCTACCAGACGTTCAAGTGGCAGGCGGGCCTGCTGGTGGGCGCGATCAACTGCCAGGGCGACAAGGCGGCCGAGGCCACCCTGGAGACCCTCCGGATCATGGAGGCCCTGCGGCAGGCGGTGCCGGAGCGCGAACTCGAGCGCAAGCGGCTGGACGCCCTGAACAGCTTCGTTTTCAACCTGGACACCAAAAGCGACCTGGTCCAGGCCTATGCCCGCTACCTGCTGCGCGGCGAGCCGCTCGACACGTTGAGCCGCATCCAGGATGCCTTCGCCGCCGCCACGCGTGATGAACTCGTTCGCCTCGCGCGTCGGCTGTTGGACCCGCAAATGCTCCAGGTCCACGTGGTGGCCGACAAGAACACCCCGGTGGGGAAACCCGACGGAAAGACGATCAGCCTCGAGGAAGATTTGAAGGCCATGGCGCTTTCGCTGAACCTCCCGTTCCGCGAGATCGAGTTGAGATGACATATAAAAAAGGGTTCAAGGGGCCGAGGGGCCGAGGGGTCGAGGGTTCGGGGGTTCGAGGGTAAAGATGCAAGGGTTCAAGGGGCCAAGGGTTCGAGGGTTCGAGGGGAAATGCAAACATAGTCGGAGTCCAGAGTCGGAGTAAGAAAAAGACAGAATTCCATCCACTCGGTACTCTGACTCGGTACTCTGACTCATCCCCTATCCCCTCGGTCCCTGGAAACCTTTTTTTTGGTTCAGCAGGCTGTTGAAAAACAAGGATCAGGCTGTCAGCCATGGCGTGCGGCTATTTGGAAAGCGCAGCATATTGAATAATATGTGAGAATTTACAAGAGCCGCACAACGCGGGATCACAGCCTGAGGCACCGTTTTTCAACATCCTGCTAAAGTCCCGCTGCCGCCGGCCGATACCTGTCCAAGGGGCTGCGCCGGGTGGGGCGGCGCCTATTTAGGGGGGCGGGATGAGGTTAATAACGCGTTCGGACTTTGACGGCTCGGTCTGCG
>JBFYWX010000519.1:0-3679 GCA_041310825.1 Desulfobacteraceae bacterium
CGCCCACCCTCTTTCCGTTGGCCTGCGCCTGGGCGCTCGCGGTCGGGTTTTCGCGAATTTATCTCGGTGTCCACTTCCCCACGGATGTCCTGGCCGGCATGGTGATCGGCATCCTGAGCGCCTGCTTCGGCCTCGCCGTGACCGGCTGAAGCCGACCCGGATTTCCGATGAGAATCCTCTACGGTGTTCAGGGCACCGGCAACGGCCACATCTCCCGCTCGCGCGAAATCATCCGCTTTCTGAAAGAAGACGGCCACGAGGTCCAGGTGATCGTAAGCGGCCGGGACCCGGCTCTGCTCTGGGATATGGAACTCTTTGAGCCCTTCACGGCGTTGCGGGGGCTCACCTTCGCCACCCACCGCGGCCGGATCCAACACCTCCGGACGGCGAGGCAGTTGAACCTGATTCGGTTCTACGCCGATATCCGTGCCTTCGATGCCCGCGGGTGCGATCTGGTCATCACCGACTATGAGCCGGTGAGCGCGCGCATTGCCCGCCGCCATCGGCTGCCCTCGATCGGAATAGGACACCAGTACGCTTTTTGCCATGACATTCCGGTTAAGGGCCAAAATCCAATGGCGCGCTACATCCTGGATCACTTCGCGTCTGCGGATTATCCGATCGGATTGCACTGGCATCACTTCGAAAAGCCGATCCTGCCTCCGGTGGTGCCTGAATTCCATTCTCCGCCGGCCCCGGTCCCCGGAAAGATTCTCGTCTATCTCCCGTTCGAGGGGCTTGCCGATATCCTGCGGCTGTTGCGTCCTTTCGATGTGCAAGCGTTTTTCATCTACCATCAGCTGCAGCAGCCCGAGGACTCGGGCCATTTGAAATTGAGGCCTTACTCGCGCGCCGGCTTTCTCAACGACTTGGCCGATTGCAGCGGAGTCATCACCAACGCCGGGTTCGAGCTGGTCAGCGAGGCCCTGGCGCTCGGCAAAAAAGTCCTGGTCAAGCCCCTCGCCGGGCAGATGGAGCAGCTCTCCAATGCCGCGGCGCTCTCCGAGCTGGACCTGGGCCTGGCGATGCAGAGGCTCGATGCGGCGGCGGTGGACCGGTTTTTAGCAAGACCTAACGGCGTCCGAGTGTACTATCCAAATGTTGCCCGGATGATTGCCGATTGGATCCCAAAGAAAGACTGGGACAGCGTGGCCGAACTTTCTCGCGACGCCTGGGCGCAGACTCACTATTCCAACGTTTCCGTGCGGGCTAACTCGCCTCGATGATTAACCGCCCAGACCCCCCATCGATCGTCACCCGGGAGCCTTCCGGAATCAAGCGGGTCGCCTGGTGGATTCCGACCACCGCGGGGATCCCCAGCTCTCGCGCCACGATGGAGCAGTGGTTCAGCAGCCCGCCCTCTTCCATGACGAGGCCGCCCACCAGACTGAGAATGGGAGTCCAGCCCGGATCCGTGTGACGGGCCACGACCACATCCCCTTGCCGGATGGCGGCCACCGCGGGGTCTGCAACGATGACCGCCCTTCCGGTGGCCCTCCCCGGACTGGTACCGATCCCGAGCAGCACCTTGCCATCAAGCGTGAGATCATATTTCGGCCGCCCTTCCACCCAGAAGGTGCAGGGCTCGACCGGCTTGTAAAACCGCTCGCGTCGCTCACCGGCGATTCGGCGCGTTTCATCATGGGACAGGCGGCCGGCCTCCAGCCGCTCGATCTCATCGAAGGTCAGGAAAAGGATCGCGTCCCCCAGGCGGAAGTGTCGGCCGAGCCCAAGCAGGTCCCTGCGAATGTGGAGCAGGGCTTCATCCAGCAGAAACCGCAGCTCTTCCCGCAGGTCGAGAAAAAGGCCGGCCAGCCGTGCGAACAGTTTCAGCCCCAGCCGGGGCACCGAATGGTTGAACTTTGGTTGACCTGCCTTCCGGCTACGGCACTCGGTCGGCAGCGCGCCGGTGGGGCCATGGCGCACCAGGGACTGGAGAATCGCGACCACCTCCTCGGGGGCTTCGATCCAGCGCTTCACTGCGAGCGTGCGGTGGCGCGAGCGGCACCCGTAGCGGCTCAGGAAGGTGTCGAGCTCCTTCTGCAGCTCGGGCGGCAGCGAACGGGCCAGGCGCTCCGGAGGCTCGGTTCGAAAGCGTTCGGCGGCTTCGCGGTCTGCGGCAATGCGGGCTCCCATGGCACGGAACCATTGTTCGATTCGCAGGGTGACGTTGTTGCCGCGCCGGCTGAGGAGCTCTAAAAATTCGGTCCCGGGGAGTTTCATCAGGTCCATAGCCCACCAGCGCAGAAGCCAGGTGAAAAACGTTGCGTGGGAATAGGGCCACTGGTTGTTTTCCTGGATCAAGGCCAGGGTTTCCAAATCGGCGCGCAGGGTCTCGATCAGGTCGGAAGCGGTCGTTTCGCTCGCTGCCGGCCGGGCCGGCGTAGGCATGCGGGCTCGCAGGCGCTCCATGTTTCGCGGCGCGTGTCGCAGGCACACCCAGGGCAGAAGGCCCGGTTCGCTCAGGGGCAGGCGGGCCAGACCGAAGCCGATGCGCAACAGCGTCCAGGCAGATGGGGCGGGGATATCCTCCAGGCGCGATCCCGCCGGCAGCAGGGACCGAAGCTCCTTGAATCGCAACCGGTGCGGTATGAGAGCGATGAGGCGCCGAATCCCTTCGCAGTTGACATAGAGATAGCCGTTGACGACCGCCAGGGCCGGTGCGGCCGGAACGATACCGACCCGCCGCGCGATGGCCGACAAGTCAAAGCGCGGGGCATGCGCCAACATGACCTCAGCCATGAACGGGGTCAGTCGGTCGGCCCAGAGATCGTCGGCGATCTTGCGGGTCCAGCTCCCGGCCGGCGGCAGAACGTCCGCGCCGGCCAGGGTGGTGATCGGTCGCATCTGGAGCAGCCAGAGCTTCAGGCGCCGGTCTACGGCCCACTCCACATCGAGCGCGGCGCCATCGCAGGCCTGCTCCAGTTGCTGCAGCAGTCGAGCTACCTCTTCCCAGGGAGTGTCCCGCGCCACCCTCTGACATGGCCGACGCCTTCCTTCGAGCTCGATTCGCCCGTTTCGGAGAACAACGGCGCGGCATGGCGTACGGTGCCCGCTGACTAACCCGTCGCCGTGGCCCCGGACGGCCTCGATGATCATTTCATCCCTGCCGGGGGCGAGCGGGTTGCGGCTGAAGGCCACGCCGGCGACGTGAGACTCCACCATGCGTTGGATGACGACAGCCATCAGTGGGGTTTCGACGTCGCTCCCCAGCACGTTGAGGGCTTTCAAGTAACTGCTCACTATTTCGGAGCTGGCGCTGGCCCAACTGGCTTCGATGCGCTCCAGAAGCGTCTCTTCGGTGTCGACCTCAAGGAAGCTCTGATATTGACCGGCGAAACTCTGGCGCTGGCCGTCCTCACGGGTAGCCGAGGAGCGGATGGAAACGCCACGGCTCAGGCTAAGGCCGCGGGCGCCGTCCAGGACCTCTTCGCGCAGCCCGTCCGGCCAGGAGCCGGTGGCCAAGTAAACGCGGTGGGCCGCGGTACTGACGGCCAGCGCCTCCGGCACTGGAAACCCCCGCCGGGCGGCATCGGCCAAGGCGGAAAACTTTCGGCCGACCACTCGTGGATCAAGCGCTCGATCGTCCTGAAATCCGATGAGATAGGTCATCGCAGTCCCATATCGCTGATAGTGAACGCCGATAGTATGGCGTCATTTTTCGCCATTAGAACTCGTG
>JBFYWX010000529.1:0-5474 GCA_041310825.1 Desulfobacteraceae bacterium
CCGCCAGTGCGAACGCGAGCAGGGTATTGAAGATCATCGAGAAGGCGCCCCAGCGCCAGGAACCGGCCTCGCGCGCGATGCACACGACCGCCACGAAGCAGGGGGCATAGAATATGGTGAAGACGATCAGGCTGAGTGCCGTCAGGGGGCGCCAGCCGGGGGCGGCGGCGAGCTTCTCGGAGAGTGAGCCGCTCTCCTCCGGGTCGACCTCGCCCAGCGAATAGGCTGTGCCCAGGGTGGAGACCACCACCTCCTTGGCGGCGAAGCCGCCGACGAGAGCGATGTTCGTGCGCCAGTCAAACCCGGCGAGCGTGCTGACGCCCTCGAGGGACCGGCCCATGCGGCCGGCGAGCGAGTGCATGAGAGCGGCCGAGGCTTCCTCGGCGTCGATGGCCGAAAGCTGCTCGCTCACCGTCTGCGCCTCCGCCGAGAGTTCGGCCTCCTCCCCGGCCGACTCGATCTCAACGGCGATCTCGGCCGGCGTCGCGGCGAGCACGGCGGCGCGTTGCTCCTCGAATTTGGCCGTGACGGGTTCCGGCAGTCGGGGAAAAGTCATCAGGGCCCACAACAGGATCGAGATGGCCAGGATTACGGTTCCGGCTTTTTTGATATACTGCCAGGTGCGCTCCCAGGTGTGGATCAAAAGCCCCTTCAGCGTCGGCAGCCGGTAGGGCGGCAGCTCCATCACAAACGGAGTGGAGGCCCCCTTGATCACGGTGATGCGCAAGAGCTTTGCGACCAGGAGCGCCCCGACCCAGGCCACCGCCGTGATCAGGAGCATGACCAGGGCCTCGTGACTGGTAAAAAACGCCGCCACGAGGAGGGCGAACACGGGCAGCTTGGCGCCGCAGTTCATGAAGGGTGCGGTCAGCAGGGTGGCGAGCCGCTCGCGCGGGGATTTGAGGGTGCGGGTGGCCATGACCCCGGGCACGGCGCACCCGCCGGCAATCCCGCCCGAGACGACGAAGGCCATCACCGAGCTGCCGTGCAGGCCGAAGGCGCGGAAGACCCGGTCGAGCATGTAGGCCACGCGCGCGAGGTAGCCCGAGTCCTCGAGCAGGGAAATCCCGAGAAACATGAACATGATCAGGGGGGTGAAGCCGAGCACCCCGCCGGCGCCGTCGATGATCCCGGCCGTGATGAGGGATTTAAGCAGTCCGTCGGCCAAATGAGCCTCGGCCACGCCCTTGAGCCACCCGAAGAACCCCTCGACCCAGGCGACCGGTGCCGCGCTGATCCCGAAGGTGAAGTGGTAGAGTCCGTAGACGACGGCGGCCATCAGGAGCGGCCCGATGAACCGCTGGGTCACCACCTTGTCGATCTTGTCGGAGAGAAACAGCCGGCTCATGTCCCGGGTGTGGGTGACCACGCCCTGCTTGAGGAGCGACTTGATGAACCCGTAGCGCTGATCGGCGATCACCGCCTCCGGGTAGGTGTCGGCGGTGGCCTGGAGGTGTTCTGCCAGCCGGGCGACGGCCGCCTCGAGTTCGGCATGCAGCCGCGGGTCGGCCTCGGCCCCCAGGGTGCGGACCTGCTCGTCGCTTTCCAGATATTTCAGGGCCACCCAGCGGGCCGGGAAGCGCTGCGCCAGGAACCCGGCGGCCTGGATCCGGCGGCCGAGCTCGGTCAGGACCGGATCGACGTCGCTGCCGTAGGAGATGAACAGCGGGTCGATCGGCGCCCGCGTTTCCACGGCCGCCGCGACCGCCTCCATGAGCGCCTCCTTGCCCTTGCCGCTGCGGGCCACGGTGGGGACGACCGGGACGCCGAGTAGCTGCGCGAGCTTATCGGCTTCGATGCGGATCCCGCGCTCCGCGGCCACATCCATCATGTTGAGGGCGATGGCGACCGAGACCCCGAGCTCCAGGAACTGGAGCGTCAGGTAGAGGTTCCTCTCCAGGTTGGCGGCATCCACGATGTGCACGACCACGGCCGGCCGCTGGTCCACCAGGAAATCCCGGGCGACAACCTCCTCCGGCGAGTAGGCCGTCAGCGAGTAGGTGCCGGGCAGATCGACGATGTTCAGTTTGATGCCGTTGCGCTCATAGCGGCCTTCTTTTTTCTCCACCGTGACGCCCGGGTAGTTGCCGACCCGCTGCCGGGCGCCCGTCAAGGCGTTGAAAAGCGTGCTTTTGCCGGAGTTGGGGTTGCCAGCGAGTGCGATGGTCGCTTCCATGTCAGTTTTCCACCTCCGCCTCGATATAGTCGGCCTCGTTGTTGCGCAACGTGAGCGTGTAGCCCATGACCCGCAGGGCCACGGGATCGTAGAGCGGGGCGCGGCCGGTGACGGTGACCGCCGTCCCGGGCACAAGCCCCATGTCGCGAATGCGGCGGCCGAGGTCCCCGTTGGCCTTGACGGCGGCGATGACCGCCGACTGATTTTCGTGGAGTCGTCTCAAATTCGTGCGCGGCATGGTTGCGGGCCCTCCTTGAAGTTGGTCTTGAAAAGTAAAATTAGGCTTACCTAACTTAAAGATTTATGTCAAGAATTATTTGACAGTAAGTATTTAGTGAGGTTTGACCTTTTTTGGAGGGGGTGGTAGGGTCAATCGAACTTTAGGAAGCCGGTCGCATGGAAAAGCGCTGCGGCATCCAAAGGATCTCAGCGTAAAGGGGATGGCGATGGTTGATTTCGCCGATTTGACCGAAAGCAGCCAGGGGTACCTCGAGGTAATCCTGGAACTCGAGACCGCGCAAAAGGTGGCGCGGGCCAAGGACATCGCCGACCGGCTCGGCGTCCAGCGGGGCTCGGTGACCGGGGCTCTGAAAAGCCTGGAGGAGAAGGGGCTGATCCACTACCAACCCTACAGTTTCATTACCCTGACCGAGGCGGGGCGGAAAATCGCCGAGGAGGTGGCCTATCGCCACCGGGTGCTGAAGGACTTCCTCCTGAACGTGCTGCAGATCGACGAGCCGACCGCCGAGGCCACCGCCTGCCGCATGGAGCATGCGATCGACCTCCGGAGCTTGGAGCGGTTGGTGTGCTTCATCGACTACATCCACACCTGCCCGCGTGCGGGGGAGGAGTGGCTTGAATCGTTTGTCCGTTTCTGCAAGTCGGACCGGAAACACAGTGGGAAATGCACCGCCTGCATCCGCGATCTGAAAACCTCCGCCAAGGGTAAACATCCCGTTGGCCGCTGAGGCTGACTCAACCCCGCGTGCGGTCGGGTGTGCCCCGCCCGCATTTTTTGTCACGCCCCCTCTTTTTTCGCTTGCTTTTCATCCCGGACCGATCTAATGGACAACTTGGGTTCAGGCGCTCCAGGGGGTTCTCCCCGTTGACGGAGCTTAAAAGGGAACCTCGTGGGAATCGAGGACGGGCCCGCCGCTGTGACCCTCGCCGCCGGCTTGACGCCGACGGAGCCGTTTCCGCTCGATCATGCCACTGCACTGACGTCTGGGTGCGGGAAGGCCGCGGAAACGGGAGGGAAGTCAGAAGACCTGCCTGAACAATCATCGAGTCTCCGTGGACCGAGAATTGTTCAGCGATCGCCAGGTGTTTTCAGATCCCGGATCGAGCCAATTTCGGTCCGGGATTTTTTTATCTGCGGGGCGGTCGCGGGGCCGGTACCGCTGCGGACGGTTCATGCGCAAGCTGTTGAGCGACATCGTCGGAATCGGGGTGGTTGCGGTGGGGCTGATCCTCCTCGCCGCAGCGCCGGCGGCGGCACGGACCCTCCTCGACCAGGCCGGACGGCGGGTCGAGATTCCCGACCGGCCGCAGCGGATCGTGGCGCTTGCCCCCAGCGTCACCGAAATCATTTTCGCCCTCGGCGAGGACGCGCGGTTGATCGGCGTCACCGCCCACTGCGATTTCCCGCCGGAGGCCGCCCGCCTGCCGAAGGTGGGCTCCTACGTGCGCCTCGATCTGGAGCGGATCGTCGGCCTGCGGCCCGATCTCTGCATCGCCGTGAAGGACGGCAACCCGAAGGCGGCCGTCGAGCGCCTGGAGGTCCTGGGAGTGCCGGTCTTCGCGCTCGATCCCCGCAGTGTCGCGACGGTGATCCGGGCGATTCACGATCTGGGGCTCGTGCTCAACGCCGCGCCGCGGGCGGAGGCCCTGATCGGCGCGATGCGCGGCCGAATCGAGCGGATCACGCACCGGTTGGCGGGGAGCGATCGCCGGCCGCGGGTCTTCTTCCAGATCGGCGCAGCGCCGATCGTCTCGGTCGGGACGGACACCTTTGCCCATGAGCTGATCGGTCTGGCCGGAGGAGTCAACGTGGCCGCCGGGGCCGCCGCTTATCCGCGCTTCAGCCGCGAGCAGCTGCTGGGGCTCGCCCCCGAGATCGTCGTCATCAGCTCCATGGACCGGGCGGCGGGTGCCGTCGAGGAGAGCCGGCGGGAGTGGGCCCGTTGGCCCGGTGTCCCGGCCGTGCGCGACGGCCGCATCCACGTTGTCGACTCCAACCTCTTCGACCGCCCCTCGCCGCGGCTCGTCGCAGGGCTCGAAACACTCGCCCGCTTTATCCATCCGGAGCTTTTCGGAGGCCTGAAATGAGGGTCTCCGCCGATTCCTTGATCCGGCGCCTGCTGATCGTCCTGCTATCCCTGCTCCTGCTTTTTGCAGCGGTTCTGCTGTTGGCCATTTCGAGCGGATCGGGCGGCGGAGGCATGTGGCGTTCGCTCTCCGTCATGCTGGGGCAGGGGGTGCCGGACGCCGCCATGGAGACCATCATCTGGAGGATCCGCCTGCCCCGAGCGCTTCTCGCCGCCCTGGCCGGAGGGGCGCTGTCGCTGGGCGGCCTCGTTTTCCAGGCTCTGCTGCGCAACCCCCTCGCGGAGCCCTACATCCTGGGAGTCTCCGGCGGTTCGGCCATCGGCGCCATCCTGGGCATTCTGCTCGGCCTCTCCCGCTTCCCGGGGGTGAGCGCCTGCGCCTTTCTGGGCAGCCTGGCGACGCTGGCGCTCATCGTGGCCATGTCCGCCGGCCGCTCCGTGCTAAAAAACGATGCGCTCCTGCTCTCAGGCGTCATGGTGAACGCCTTCTGTGCGGCGGTCATCATGTTTCTGGTCTCGATGACCCAGGACGCCCGGCTGCACAACATCATCTTCTGGCTGATGGGCGATCTTTCCTCGGCCGACGGCCGCACGGTCGTGATCCTGGCGGCGCTCCTGCTGCCTTGTTTCGGGGCGGTGTTCTTGTTTTCCCACGCGATGAACCTGCTCCTGATGGGCAACGACATGGCGCTCAGCATGGGGCTCCCCCTGCGGTCGGTGACCGTGGTCCTCCTGGTCGTCACCTCCCTGATGGTCAGTGCGGTCGTGAGCGTCAGCGGGCTCATCGGGTTCGTGGGGCTGGTCATCCCGCACCTGCTCCGGTTTATCTGGGGGCCGGACCACCGCCTGCTCGTCCCGGCCTGCATCCTGGGCGGCGGGGCTTACCTGACGGCCTGCGACATCCTGGCCCGCACCCTGCCGGACCAGGGCGAGATGCCGGCGGGGGTCATCACGGCCCTGATCGGCGCCCC
>JBFYWX010000012.1:0-8821 GCA_041310825.1 Desulfobacteraceae bacterium
CCGCCCTTCATGAAATCGACACTGCGGTATCGCCCCGGCCCCATGTAGAGGGCGTTCACCTGGTGGGTCGGCAGAACAAAGGAGTTGGAGGTGGCCAACCCCACCACCAGCACCGCCATGCGCGGATCGGCGCCGGCCGCCATGGCCATGTTCACCACCAGCGGCACCAGCAGCACCGTCGCCCCCACGTTGGAAATGACCAGGGTGAAAAAGGTGGAGAGCACGGCGATCGCCGTCAGCAGAACAAGCGGGGAGACCTCCCCGAAAAATCCCAACACCGTTGTTGCGATCCAGGCCGCCGTACCCGACTTCTGAGTGGCGATTCCCAGCGGGATCAGGCCCGCCAGAAGGAAGACGGTGCGCCAATCCACCGACTGGTAGGCCTCGTCGATGGTCAGTACCCGGCAGACGATCATCCCGAAGGCGCCGGTCATGAGCGCGACCGAGAGTTGAATGTCGAAAACGATGATCATGACCAGGGAAACCGCCATCCAGAATCCGGCAAATACGGCCTTCTCGGGCTTCAAGACCTCTCCCACCGGGGTGGTGAAAATGAACTTCCTGTTTTCCTCGAGAATCTTGAACCGCTCCCAGGAGCCCTGGAGCACGATGGAGTCCCCGGAGCGCAGCACCATGCTCGACAGGCCGCTGTAAAAGACCTGGTCGGAGCGGTAGAGAGCCACGGGGTTGACCTGGTATTGCTCCCAGAAATGGGCCTCTTTCAGCGTCTTGCCGATCAGCTCCGAGCGCGGTGCCACCACGGCCTCGATGGTGCCGGAGATCGCCGGGGAGAGCTCCTCCTTGAAGACCTCCATGGCCGGTTTGAGGCTGAGCCCCAACTCGGCCGCCATCTTCTGAACGTTCTCCTTCTTGCCGAACACCGCCAGGTGGCCTTCGCCGCGAATTTCCATGTCCGGTGAGAGCGCCAGCATTTTAAGCCGGTCTCGCCCGGCATAGGCCACCACGTTGACCAGATACTGGTTGCGGAGCGACTTGACCGTCACGGGGTCGCGAAAAGCCGCAAAATCGGCCGGGATGTGCAACTCGAAGGATTCGGCCAACTCCTCGTAGGCGGCCTGGGACCCCGCCTCCTGCTCCTTGGGGGCGTCAACCTCCCCGCGCGGAAGAACAAACCGGCCGAAAAGGACGAAGGAGCCAAGCCCGCAGACCACCAGGGCCACTCCCACCGGGGTGACGTCGAAGAGCTGGAAGGGTTTCAACTTGAACGGGACCATCAGATCGTTCAACAGGATGAGCGGGCTGGAGCCCACCAGGGTGACGGTGCCCCCCAGGATGGCGCAGAAGCCGATCGGCATCAGCATCTGCGAGAGCGGCACATTCATCGACTTGCTGACCCGTTTGACCGCCGGCAGGAACAGGGCGGCCGCGCCGATGTTCTGCATGAAGCTGGAGATGAAGGCCACGGTGGCTCCCATGGCGATGATGACGCGCGAGGCGCTGTTGCCGGCCAGCTTCACCACGGGTTTGACCAGACGGTTGATGAGGCCGGTCTTGTCCAGCCCCGCGCCGATGATGATCACGGCGATGATGGAGATCACGGCATTGCTGCTGAAGCCCGAGAAGGCCTCCTTGGGGGTCACCAGGCCCAGCAGGGGCAGGCTCACGGTCATGAGGATGGCGACCATGTCGACCCGGATCCACTCAACGATGAAGAGAAAAACCGCCAAACCGATCATTCCCAAAACCAGAGCGATTTCGGTCGTAAAGCTGCTGGGTTCCATGCCGTCGGGTCCTTCCTTTTTTCGGAGTCTGTTTCGGATGCGGAAAAAGGCTATTCCAGATTGGCCGATCCTTCGAAACTCGGCCTCGGTTTCACGGTGAGTATCCGGCAATGCGTCATCTGGGCCAGCAGTTGAATGTCCTGCTGGGCTTGCCGATAAACCGCCTCATGCTCCTCGGAGACCGGCATGACGATTTCGTCCGCATGGTTGTCGCGAATGAACTGCCGCACCTCCTGGATGAACTCGCCCCGGCGGTTGTGGACCTCGAGGCTCAGCCCCCCTTGCGCCTGTTCTTTAGTTATAAACGATTCGATTCTCTTGCGGATGGCGCCGCGATCCTCTGCGGCAGGCTCCGGTGCATGGGTGCGCGGGTCGGTAGGGATGAATTCGGGGTCGTCAACAAATAGAAACAAGAGCCGCACCCGGCTGCGCTTGCCGTATTCGACGGCAAAGCGGACCGCCGCCAGGTCCAACTGCGAGAACTCCTTGATGGGTATGACAAGCCCAGCCATAACTCCCCCTTCGGGTCCAGCCGGTTGATGAAAAGATCAGCCAGGTGCTTACAAAAACCGTACCGTCATCGCGGACCCTGTTTTCAGGCACTCGATCCCTGCGACCGCGCCCGGAGGGCAGAAATCTGTTTCAAAATGAAACGGATGCGCCGAACTGCAATTCAAAATGAAACCAAAAGCGGAATCACTGTCGGCGTCGGAACGGTCGCAGACCACCACCGATCGGTTTACGATATGCTCGGCGCGGAAGGCCCTCCGTGCAGCATTCGGCCGTGCTCCAGCGCTTGGGTCAGGCATTCGCTCAACCGTTCGAGGTCGACCGGTTTGAGCAGATAATCGAAAGCACCGAGTTTGATGCTTTCGACGCCGATCGTGACGGATGCATTTCCCGTCAGCATGATCACCTGAACGTTCGGTTTCAGTCTTTTGAGTTGAGGCAGCACCTCCATCCCGCTCATCCCCGGCATGATGATGTCCAACAGCACCACATCAAACTCCTGATGTGTGAGTTTCTCTATCGCCAAGGCCCCATCGGCGGCTGTTTCCACCTGATACCCCCTGTGCACCAGCAACCTGGATAGGTAGATCCGAACCTTTTCCTCATCATCCACCACCAACAGCTTCGCCCCCATGCATCACCTCCCGTGTCCATGAAAAATGCGTTTCATAATGAAACCGCACGACCTGCCCCGAAACGCCGGCCCTGATAGCAACTCGTTGAAAGCGGCGGGCGATCTCGCTTGGCACACTTGTTGATTCACCGCAGGGGGCAGATGAAAGGGCCTCCCATGGCGCATTGGATCGATCAGCTGAGAGCCTTGTTCCACCACCGGCGGCCTGCGGATACCGCCGCCCGGGACATGCTTCAGGTTCAGTATTACCGCTTCAAATCCCTGCTGAACCTCAATGAACGCGCCCTGTTGGATATGTCCGACCTGGAGCAGAAGCTGAGCACCGGCCGAGCCTTCGGAATGCCCTTTGTGCGATCCCGCGCGACCTCGATGTCGGTCCAGGTGTACCAGATCATTGAAACGCTGAATCGGATGTCGGACGGCCGCCACCGAGACCTCTTTCGGATCTTTGATGCACTGCAAGCGGATATCAACCGCCTGCTCGAGGATAGCGCCGACAGGGCGGAGGGTCCCCTTGTCGTATTCATGCAGCAGGTGAGCAAAAAGGATGCCGGTCTGGTCGGACCCAAGATGGCCGTCCTGGGCGAAATCAAGCACCGCATCCACCCGCTGGTCCCGGATGGATTTGCCATCACGACCGTCGCGGCGCGCTTGTTCATGGCCCAGGAGGGGCTCTCCACCCGCATCAATCAGATGTATCAGGCCACGGATCATGATGATGTAGCGCAGGCCCGAAAGACGAGCCGCCGGATCCGGCGATTGATCGCTGAAACCCCATTGCCGCCGGAGCTGGAGGCCGCCATTGGAGATGCCTGCACCAGGCTGAATCAGCAACCAACAGGCGCCGGGCTTCTGGCCGTGCGCAGCAGTGCCCTGGGGGAAGACACGCCGGAGCATTCGTTTGCCGGCCTCTACGACACTGAACTGAACGTCCCTGCGACCGATGTGCCCCAGGTCTACCGGCGCATCCTCGCCAGCAAGTACACGGCGCGGGCAATGGCCTATCGGGAACAACACGGTTTGCGAAACGAGCAGATCCACATGGGCGTAGGCTGTCTGGCAATGGTGCCGGCAGCTGCCGGCGGGGTGATCTATTCCCGCGACCCGGCCGCACCCGGAGCCGAGCGGTTGATCATCAACGCGGCAACCGGGCTGGGCAGAGGCGTGGTGGAAGGCCGGGTGTCACCCGAGCATGTCGTGATCGAAACGGCCCCCGACGGCCGCTGGCGTATCGATCGGAGCCCGCCACCGCAAGGCCCGACCCGCGACGGGGCCTGTGTTCCGCAGGAGGTGATCTTGAAGCTGGCAGCGTTGGCCCGCCGGTTGGAAAAGCACTTCCAATCGCCCCAGGATATCGAGTGGGCGCTGACGGCCGAGGGCGACGTCTACCTGCTCCAAAGCCGTCCGTTGCACCTTTCCGCCGGCATGGCGGCCGAAGAAAAAGATGCCGCCCACCGACAGCCGGATACCCCTCCCCTCCTGAAGGGGGGGCAGACCGCCAGCCGCGGGGTCGGCTGGGGCGTTGCTCGGGTGATGAAAACCCGGGAGGATATGCAGACCTTCGCCACGGGCGATGTCTTGGTGGTGGAACACCCCCTGCCGCGGTGGACGGAGCTGTTGACAAAAGCCGCGGCCATGGTGGCCGACAGCGGGGGCGTCGTCGGGCACTTGGCGACGGTGGCCCGTGAATTCGCCGTTCCGGCCGTCGTGGCCACCGGGAATGCAACCCGGGCGATACCGCCTGGCAGCGTCATCACCGTGGATGCCGACCATCAGACCATCTATTCCGGGAAAGTGGAGATGCTGATTGAAAGGGGGGCGGTTAAGCGTCCCACCCCGTTTTCTTCCTCCCCGGTCTATCGGACCTTGCAGCAGATCATGAAAATGATCACCCCGCTGAACCTCCTGGACCCGGCCGATGCGCGATTTCAGAGCACGAATTGCGGCACCTACCACGATATCGTCCGTTTCTGCCATGAAACGGCGATCGAGGAATTGTTCGCTTTCAGCTCCCGGTATGGCGCCCGCCGCTACGCCGGGAAAAAACTTGTGGCCGACACCATGCCCGTGCGGCTGTGGGTGATGCGGTTGGACGATGAGTCTGCTCCCTCCGCCCAGCGCCACCGCGTGCGCCTGGAGGAAATCGATTCTCGACCGTTTCAGGCTTTCTGCGCGGGCGTCATGGCCGTGCCCTGGGAGGGCCCCCCGGCCCCCGATGCCAAGGGGTTTCTGTCCGTGATGGCGGAATCCACCATGAAGCCCGAGTTGGAGGCTGCGGTCCCCTCCCCCGTGATCGGAAGAAACCGGGCCTTTGTCACCCAGAATTTCTGCAACATCAGCTTGCGCTGGGGATACCACCTCTCGGTGACCCAGGCGTTCTGGGGAGCGACCCCCCGTGAAAATCATGCGCGCTTCAGCTTCCAGGGAGGTGGTGCGGATCGCACCCGGCGGGATCTGCGGGTACGGTTGATCGCCGGCGTGCTGGAAAAATACGGGTTCCAGGTGCGAACCATCGAGGATCACATCAGCGCGCACTTGGACGGTTTCGAGGGCGATGACTTCGGAAACCGCATCAAACTGATCGGCTATATCAACATCCATGCCTGTCAGCTCGACATGGTCTTGGGCGATTCGACCCGGGCCCGCCACTTCCGGGAGAAGATGCACGCGGATATCGAAAAAACGATCTTCAGGTGCTGATGCCGGTGCGGCTGACTCGGAAGCTCCAAATTCCAACCCGCAATCGCGTTTTCCGCCCCCCTTTGGTATACTGCTGTCCCAACGGGTTTCATTGCATCTCGCCGCTTGAGGCGTGAGCAGGACGCGTAACCTTTCACCCGTTCCACGGGGGAATTCCACCCATGAACTCCATCCGCTGCCTGATCGTTGCCGACGACCTGACCGGGGGGGGCGATACGGGGGTGCAGTTCGCCGCGAAAGGGCTGCGCACCCTGCTCGCCACCGCCGGGGTGTCGCGCCGGCTTCCGCTGGACGACAAGCGTTGGCCGGTGCTGGTGCTGAACACCCACTCGCGGGCCCTGGCGCCGCAGCAGGCCTACCAGCGCATGGCGGAAATCCTGGAGGGGCTCGACCTCAGCCGCTTCGATGTCATCTACAAAAAAATCGACTCGACCCTGCGCGGCAACATCGGCTCTGAAATCGACGCCCTCCTGGAGGCCTCCCATCGCACGGTCGGTTTTCTGGCCCCGGCCTTCCCCGCGATGGGCCGAACGGTTGAAGGGGGAATCCTGAAGGTCAGAGGGGTCCCCGTGTCCGAAACCGAGGCCTTTCGGGATCCTGTCTGCCCCGTCACGGAGTCGCACGTGGCCACCCTCCTGCAGCGCCAGACCTCCCACCGGGTGGGGTGCGTCGATATCGGTCTCCTGCGGGGAGGGCCGGCAGCGCTGCGGGAGGCCGTCGAACGCAGAACCGGCGCGGGGCAGAGGCTTCTCGTCTTCGACTGCCTGGAGCGCCGCGATCTCACGGCCATCGCCGAGCTTGGCGTGGCGCTTCGCCCCACGCCGCTCTTCATCGGCTCGGCCGGGCTGGCCGAGGCCCTGGCGACCCAAATTTCCGCCCCCCGGAGCGGCCGTTCAGCGCCTCGCCCCTCCGTCACACCGGCCGCGCACGTCGTGGCGGTCTGCGGCAGCGCCTCCGAAGTCTCCTGGCGCCAGCTCGCCAAGCTCGGCCAGAACCTCGACCTGGCCTGTGTCGAGATCAGGCCCTCTATCGCCTATCGGCGGTCCGCACCGGCCAAGGCCGCCCTGCGGACGGTCACCCGCACGGTCGCCGAGGCGATCGATGCCGGCTCCGTCATCCTGAGCGTGTCCCGCGAACGCATGCAAGGGGCAAACCTGGATGATCGGGCCATCGCACGCGCCGTCTCCGACGCCCTCGGCCGGATCACGACCAAGGCCGTTTCACTCTCGAAAATCGCCCCCGCGGAGGCGGCCTTCGTTTTGACCGGCGGCGACACGGCCATGGCCGTCCTACAGGCGCTCGGGACAGAGGGGGTTGAGATCGGCAGCGAGCCGGTCGAAGGCATCATGGCCGGGCGCGCCCGCGGAGGCCGTTGCAGCGGGGCCCAGGTCATCACCAAGGCCGGGGCCTTCGGGGGCGACGATGCCCTGCTGCGCGTGGTGCGGCTGCTGATAGGGTGATGACTTGGATCAGAACCTCGCCGTCTTTAACGGACCCGCCGCTGCCGCAGCGGTGTTTCAACTCGGAGGCGAGGGTCTGTAATTCTTCCTGGCCGAGTTGGAATCCCGACGCCACCGTGACCGTCTTGCCTCCCCGGCCTTTCACCTCTCGGCGAATGCGGAGACCGCCGTCCGCCGCCACCACCGGCCGTTTCCGCTTGCAGGTGCAGGCACCGGCAGGCCGGGAGCACTCGGGGCAGATGCGACCGGATTCTGTAGAAAAAACCAAGCGCGTGTCACTCAAGCAGCACCGCCCAATCGTCTTCGCTTACACCGGGAATTTCAAACTCACGGCGCACCCTGAGATCTCGGACCGCTTCCCGGACCTCCGTCGGCGGCCTGCCCTCCAGGCCCGCCTCTATCTGCCGGACGGCATCCGGCGGGTAGCAGAAGAAATCCCCGGAAATCGATACCCCCGAAAACCGGCCCTCCTTCAGCTCGAAATCCGCCCGCAGCAGGCCGCCCCGGGCCTTGTGCACCCGGTGAATCAGATGCACCCCGGCGCGGATCCGGACATCGCGCCCGGCACCGCGCCCCCGGCGCTGGATCAGCCAGGCGTCGCTGAGCATCAGGGGCCTGAGCGCATCCATCCGGGCGCGCAGCTCAGGGTCGACCGACGCGGTCTCGAACGGGCCGAGGAGCCTGCCGAACTCCTCGATCATCAGTGCCGTGAGGCGCTCCTCGCTCCAGACGGCCGCACCGGCAGCGCCCAGCTCGCGGCGCAGGGTCGAAAGGTTCTCCACCAGGGTCTTGTGCACCTTGTCGCGGAATTTTTCGTCCGGCACCCTGAGCACGCGCGCCATCATCTCGTAGTTGAAATCGACGATCACGTTGCCGACGAAGACAACCCCGCCCCCGATCTCCCCCACCCCGCTGCCGCTGATCTTGCGGGTGCCCGCGATCACATCGTTGATGGGCTTGTACGCGGCGGGAACCCCCGCCCGGCGGTAGATTTCAACCACCGGCGCGAGGAATTTGCGGTAGAAGCCCTCGCGCGCGGCGGGGATGCGCGCATCGTCGGGCCTCAGCACCAACTGGAAGAAGAGCTGGCCTCCGTCCAGGTAGACCGCCCCGCCGCCCACCTCCCGGCGGAAGACGGGTATCCCGTTTTCCCGGCAGAAGGCGAGTTCCACCTCCTGTTCGGCGTTCTGGTGGAACCCGATGCAGACATACGGGGATGCGGGGGAAAGCAGGACCAGCCCTTCGCGGCCGAGATCGGCGAGGGCGTGATAGATCAGCTGCGACTCCTCCCAGGGGACTTGGCCGAGATTGTATAGTTTCATCATCTGAACCCTTACATTCACCGCCCGCTACGCTCGAGACGCTGAGTCCGCAGGAAGTGTTTTTTGAAAAAGTCCCTCTCGGCGACCTCTGCGTCTCTGCGGTGAATTGTCTTTTCGCTCGGCGCGCCTATCGGTTCGGCTTGGTGGGAGACACAAGGGCTTTACGCACCAACTGCACGATGTCCATCACCTCCAGCGGGATCTTGTTGCGCTTGACGTAGCTCGTCATCGCGCGCACGCACTGCTGGCAGGAGGTGACGACGGCCTGAGCGCCGGTGGAGAGGACCTCCTCGATCTTGTCCTTGGCGATCCGGGCGGCCAGGTCGGCGTCCACCATCTCGAGGTTGCCCCCCCCGCCGCAGCAGGTGCATTTCTCCCGGCTGTGCGGCAGTTCGACGAGCCGGACACCGGGAACGGCGCGGATGACCTCCCGCGGCGCCTCGAAGACGCGCG
>JBFYWX010000049.1:0-8836 GCA_041310825.1 Desulfobacteraceae bacterium
GCCCCGCTCACCAGCTTTTCGGTGATGAAATCGTTGTACCGACTGGCCACCACGGCGAACTTTTTCCCGGCCGCACTGAGTTTTCCCTCGATGATCTTCGGCATTCTCGCTCCTTTTCAAAGTACGGATGACGGGGATACCCGCCGGGTGTTCCGGCGGCGGCAGGCCTAAGGTGTCTTCTCCAGGCTCAGCAAATGCCCCATTTTGATCTTCTTGCACTCCAGATAGCATTTATTGAACTCGTTGGGCTCGATTTCGATCGGCACCTGGTCGACGACACTCAGGCCGTAGCCCTGGAGCCCGACCATCTTCTTGGGGTTGTTGGTCAGAAGACGCATACGGCGCACCCCCAAATCCGCCAGCACCTGGGCACCGATCCCGTAATTGCGCATGTCCGGCTCGAAGCCGAGCTTCACGTTGGCCTCCACCGTGTCGAACCCCTGGTCCTGGAGGGCATAGGCCCGGATCTTGTTCACCAGGCCGATCCCCCGGCCCTCCTGCCGGATGTAGAGCAGCACCCCGCTGCCCTCCGCCTCCATCATGGCAAGCGCCCGATGCAGCTGCGGCCCGCAGTCGCAGCGCAACGACCCGAAGATGTCGCCGGTCAGGCACTCCGAATGCACCCGCACCAGGACCGGCCGCTCCGGGTCGATCGTGCCCTTCACCATGGCGAAATGCAGCAGGTTGTCGATGTCGTTTTCATAGACGATGGCCCGGAAGTCACCGGCCACCACGGTCGGCACCACGGCCTCGGCCACGCGGTGGACGAAGGACTCGGTACGCATGCGGTATTCGATCAGGTCAGGGATGTTGCAGATCCCGATCCCCAGGGTGTCGCTCAGTTTCTCCAGGGCCGGAATCTTGGCCATGGAGCCGTCTTCGTCCATGATGGCGCAGATCACGCCGGCCGGCGTCAACCCGGCCAGCCGGGCGAGATCCACGGAACCCTCGGTCTGGCCGGTGCGGACGATAACCCCGCCCTCGCGCGCCATCAGCGGAAACACATGGCCTGGCCGCACCAGATCGTGAGAACGTGCACTCTGCCTTACGACCGTCAGGATGGTCGCCGCCCGGTCGGCGGCGGAACCCCCCCCCGTAATCCCGGCGCGGGCATCCACGGAGACGGTGAAGCCGGTGCCGTAGCGGGAGGTGTTGTTCCCCACCATGGGCGGAAGGTCCAGTTCCTGGGCCTTGCCACGCGTCAGGGACAGGCAGATAAGACCCCGGCCGTTGCGGGCCATGAAGTTGATGCTGGCCGGGGTCACCTTTTCCGCGGCCAGGCAGAAGTCCCCCTCGTTTTCGGGCTCCCGCCCGTCGGCCAGGATGACCATCCGGCCCTGTCGGATATCTTCGATGGCCTGTTCGATGGAAATGTACGGCATTCAGACTCCAGCGGCGTGGGTGATGTCAGCGGATGTACCCCGCCTTGGCCAGCGTCTCCAGCGTGACCCCGGATGAGGGGTTCGCGGCCGCGCGGCCGGCGGACAGAAACCGCTCCACGTATTTGCCGATCATGTCGGTTTCGATGTTGACGGACGCGCCCGCGTTTTTGAGACCGACGGTGGTCAGAGCGGCCGTGTGCGGGATGATGCTGACCTCGAAGCGGTTGGCGTCGACGGCGTTGATCGTGAGGCTGACCCCGTCCACGGCCACCGACCCTTTTAATATCAGGTAGCGCGCCAGCACCGCCGGTACGCTCACCCGGACCACGATCACGTTGCCGAGCCTCTCGCGGGAGACGATCACCCCGGTGCCGTCGATGTGGCCGGAGACGAGGTGGCCGTCGATCCGGTCCGACAGGCGCATGGCCCGTTCCAGATTGACGCGGTCGCCGACCCGCGCCTGGCCGAAGGTGGTCTTGGCGAGGGTTTCCGGAGACACATCCGCATCGAAGCTGCCGGGGGATAACCGCACCGCGGTCAGGCAGGCACCGCTGACCGACAGGCTGTCGCCGATCTTGCTGCCGCCCAGGTCGAAACCCGACTCGATGCTGAGCCGGCGCCCCTGGCCGGCGGGGCGCAGAGCCGAAATGACGCCCAACCCTTCTATGATTCCCGTGAACATGGTCTCAATGGGTCCCCGCGACGAGCCGCAACGTGAGGCGCGAGGAGCATTCCCCCCCCACTGCGCGTCACCCGGCAAAATAGTGTTGATCACTGGCGAAAACAAGCACCCGCACCCGGCGGCGTCTTTTCCCCGCCCCTTGGGGCCGGGTAGCCCGCGATCATGAGATCGTCGCCGAAGCGCCGCGTCCGGATGCGGGTCAGACGGAGGCACTCCCGCATGCGATCGACCCCCTCGCCGCGGCAGACAGGCAGACCGTCGTCACCGCCGGTGATCAGCGGGGCGATGAAAAAAAAGGCCTTGTCCACAACCCCGTCGCGGAACGCCGATCCCAGCACCCGGCTTCCGCCTTCGATCAATACGCTCGTGATCCCCCGGCCGCCCAGCCGCGCCATGAGGCGTTCCAAATCAATTCGCCCCCCCCGCGTGTCGGCCTCCAGGATCTCGACCCCGGGCCCGGCAATGCGGCGTTTGGCTTCGACCCCCACGTCCGGCCCGGTAACGATCAGAGTGCCGGCCGGGGAGCTGTGGCGTACGACGCGGGCCGACGCGGGCAGGCGCAGGCGGGTGTCGAGGATAACCCGCAGCGGGTCACGCGACTTGCCGCTCCTCCGGCGGGTGGTGAGTTGCGGATCGTCCGCCATGATCGTCTCCACCCCGACCAGGATGGCGTCCGCCGCTTGGCGCAGCTCGTGCACATAGGCGCGGGACTCCTCGCCCGTCACCCAGCGGGAATCCCCGGTGCGCGTGGCGATCCGGCCGTCCAGGGTGGTGGCGCACTTGGCGATCACGAAGGGGCGCCGGGTCTGGATGAACTTGACGAAGACCTCGTTCAGCGCCTCCGCCTCCGCGGTGCACACCCCCAGGCGCACCGCGATGCCCTGGCGTTCCAGGACGTCGACCCCGCCGCCGGGCACCGCGGGGTTGGGGTCCCGCATCCCGACCACGACCCGCCGGATGCCGGCCGCAACGATCTTGAGCGTGCAGGGCGGGGTCCGGCCGGTGTGGTTGCAGGGTTCCAGGTTGACGTAGAGCGTCCCCCCCCGGGCCCGCTCGCCGGCCGCATCGATGGCGTGGACCTCCGCGTGAGGTCCGCCCGCCGCCTGGTGATATCCCCGGCCCACCACCTCTCCGCCGTTCACGATCACGGCCCCCACCATCGGGTTGGGAGAGGTCAGACCCCGGCCGCGCGCCGCCAGCTCGAGCGCCATCCGCATGAAACGGCAATCGTCATCCATGGCCGGAAGCAACGGCCTGCCCGGTGGAAGGGTCACCTGCCACGCGTCGGGGGGTATCGCACCGAGCCGGTTTCATTCAGGTTTCGGCATGGGCCTCTGCGGAGGCACCCGCGGGGCTCTTGCCGGCCTTCTCGACGCTTAAAAGCTTTTTCAGCTCGGCCACGAAATCGTTGACGTCCTTGAACTCGCGGTAGACCGAGGCAAAGCGCACATAGGCGACATCGTCCAGCTCGTGAAGCTTGGCCATGATTTTTTCACCGACGACCGAGGCCGAGATCTCCTTGTCCTCGGATTCGCGCAAGTCCCGCTCCATCTCGTCGATGAACTCCTCGATGCTGTTCATGCTGATGTTGCGCTTTTCACAGGCCTTGAGCATGCCCGAGCGCACCTTCTCGCGGTTGAACAGCTCGCGGCGCCCGTCTTTCTTGATGATCATGATCGGGATCTCTTCGATGTGCTCGTAGGTGGTGAACCGCCGGTTGCAGGTCAGGCACTCCCTGCGCCGGCGGATGACGCTCGCGTCCTTGCTCAGCCTCGAATCGATCACCTTGTTCTCAATTTCACTGCAGTACGGGCACTTCATCCACCCTCCCCCTTTGCCGCTGGCCGGCTCCCGCTGCCGGCCGCCCCGGCCGCATCGGTCCCGGCAATCTGGATCGCCTCGATCCGGGCCTCCGCCAGCATGTCCCGCGCGAGCGCGTCCGCGTACCCGGAGCGGTAGAAAATGCGCTTGATGCCGGCGTTGATGATCATTTTGGCGCAGATCGAACAGGGCTGGTTGGTACAGAACAGATCGGCCCCCTTGATCGACACCCCGTGATAGGCCGCCTGGATGATGGCGTTTTGTTCGGCGTGGATGCCGCGGCACAACTCGTGGCGCATCCCCGACTCCACCTTGAGTATCTCCCGGAGGCACCCGGTCTCGGCGCAGTGGCGAATGCCGGAGGGCGCCCCGTTGTACCCGGTCGCCAGGATGCGCTTGTCCTTTACGATCACGGCCCCGACCGCCCGCCGCAGGCAGGTGGTGCGCTTGGCGACCAAGGCGGTGATGTCCATGAAGTAGATTTCCCAGGAGGGTCGTTCAGTCTTCATCCGTCATGCCGGTCCGCTGCCGCTGAGGTGTCCGCCCCGAATCGTGACATCAACGAAATATAGTATATTGCAATACACTGGATCGCAAGAGAAATGTTGACACGACGGCAGACAGAGCGACCGGTCGGCAAAGGGGGGAGCGAGGGCATCGCGGGGGGTAGCCCCCGGGACCGAGTGAGGATCGGGCCGGTCCGCTTCACTCCGTGTGCGTCTTGAGAAGCAGGGCCGCGTTGGTGCCCCCGAAACCAAAGGAGTTGGACATCGCACACCGCAACGGGGTCTTGCGGGCCGTATTGGGGACGTAGTCCAGGTCCAGCTCCTCCGCCGGGTGCTCGTAGTTGATCGTGGGCGGAATGATGCCCTCGTGCAGCGCTAGGGCCGTAAACACGGTTTCGATCCCGCCCGCCCCGCCGAGAAGATGGCCGGTCATGGACTTGGTGGAACTGACCGCCACCTGGTAGGCATGCGCCTTGAAAACCGCCTTGATAGCGCGGGTTTCGTAGAGATCGTTCAACTCGGTGGAGGTCCCGTGGGCGTTGATGTAGTCCACCTCTTCCGGCCGGACGCCGGCATCGTCCAGGGCCATCTGCATGCACCGGGACGCCCCGTTTCCGTCCGGAGGCGGGGAGGTCATGTGGTAACCGTCGCCGGTGAGCCCGTAGCCGATCATTTCGGCATAGATCCGGGCCCCGCGCCGCCGGGCATGGCCACGCTCCTCCAGGATCAGGATCCCGGACCCTTCACCGGGCACAAAGCCGTCCCGGTCACGGTCGAAGGGCCGTGAGGCCCGCTCCGGCTCGTCGTTGCGGGTGGAGAGCGCCTTCATGGCGTTGAAGCCGGCGATGCACGAAGGGGCGATCACGGCCTCGGTGCCGCCGGTGATCATGGCATCCACCCGGCCCTGCTGGATCAGCTTGAAGGATTCCCCCACCGCGTGGGCGCCGGCCGCGCAGGCCGTCGCCAGGGACAAATTCGGACCCTTGGCCCCGAACAGGATGGAGATCATGCCCGGAGCCATGTTGCCGATCATCATCGGGATGAAAAAGGGGCTGACCCGCCGCGGCCCATTCTGTTTGAGGTCGTAAATCGTGTCTTCCATGAACCGCAGCCCGCCCAGCCCGCACCCGGTGATCACCCCGACCCGGCCGGAGTTCTCTTCGGTGATGGGAAGGCCGGAGTCATCTATCGCCATGCGGGCGGCCGCGACGGCATAGGCGATAAACAGCTCCAGGCGCCGGGCCTCCTTGCGCCCCATGAAGTCCTCGGGTTTGAAGCCCTTGACTTCGGCTGCAATATGGGTGTCGTAGGGTGTGCAATCGAACCGGGTGATCCGGGAGACGCCGGATTTGCCGGCACACAGCGCGGCCCAGCTCTCCTTGACCCCGATCCCGAGGGGGCTGACCATCCCCACGCCTGTGATGACGACCCGCCTGGCCAATTCGCCTCCTTTATGTGTCACACGCGTTTGGTCCTGCCGCTACTTGCGTTTGTCGACGTAGCTGATCGCGTCCTTGACGGTCACGATCTTCTCGGCGTCTTCGTCGGAGATCTCAACGCCGAACTCTTCCTCCATGGACATGATGAGCTCGACCAAATCCAGTGAATCCGCGCCCAGGTCATCCACGAAGGAAGCCTCCGGTTTGACTTCCGATAGATCCACGCTCAGCTTTTCGGCAATGATCTTCTTGACTTTGTCCTCGATGTTTTCCGACATGAGTGATCCCTCCATTGTGTCCGTTGAGTGCATCCGGGGCTGAAAGGTGTTTGGCGCTTCCGCCCGGGGACCGTCACCGGCCGTTGGACGCCGTCACATGAGCATCCCGCCGCTCACATGAAGCACCTGCCCGGTGAGATAGGCGGCCTGGTCCGAGGAGAGGAACAGGATCGCCTCGGCCACCTCCTGGGGCGTCCCGGCCCGGCCCAGCGGGATCTGGGCCAGGAAGGCCTGCTTGATCTTATCGCTCAGAGAGGCGGTCATTTGGGTGTCGATGAAGCCCGGCGCCACCGCGTTCACGGTGATGCCTCGGCCGGCGAACTCCCGCGCGACGGTCTTGGTCAAACCGATCAGCCCGGCTTTGGAGGCGACGTAGTTGGCCTGACCGACATTGCCCACCACCCCCACCACCGAGGCCACGTTGACGATCCGCCCCGCGCGCTGCTGGGCCATGTGGCGGGCCACCGCTTTGGTGCACAGAAATGCGCCCTTGAGGTTGATGGCGAGCACCAGGTCCCAGTCCGACTCCTTCATGCGCAGCAGCAGGGCGTCGCGCGTGATCCCGGCGTTGTTCACCAGGACGTCGATGCGTCCGTAGCGTTTGGCCACCTGGTCGGCCCAGGCTGAAACGGCCGCCTCGCTGGCCACGTCCACCTGTTCGAAGGAGGCCTCGGGCCCGAGGGCGCCGGCGGCCGCCTCCCCCGCCTCGGGGTTGACATCGCAGATGGCCAGCGTCGCCCCCTCGCGGGCGAAGGCCTCGGCCGTCACCCGTCCGATCCCGGCCGCCCCGCCGGTGACCATGACCACCTTGTCGTTGAAGCGCATGCAGGTCTCCTTCGTACGGCCCCGGCATCACCGCCCGAAAACGATGTCGGCCAACCGGTCCATGTCTTGGAACAGATTGCGGCAGCTATCGGCCAAGGCGTTGAACCGAATCTCGGCCAGGCAGGCGGCCAGATCGACGGCCTCGAGCTGGCCGGTGCCGGCGAGAATCCGCAGGCTGTTGCGCTCGAAGAGCTCGCACACCTCGCGCGCGAAGATCCGCGCCACCAGCGCCGCGCGTTCGGCCCGGGGGTCGCCCTCCGCCGCAAGGGAGCCCGCCTGGCGCGCGGCGGCGACACCGACTTCGGTGTGGGCCATCAACTCCGCGAGGTCGAACATGACCATCTGCTGCCGGGTGAGCCGGCGGGTGTCGGCCACCCCGATCAGGTGGTTGAGCGCCCGGGCGGCCAAAGCGTAAAACCGAGCGCCGACGTCGGGGCGGCGCGCCGCGAGCCGCTCCATCTCGGCGGCCGTGGCGCCGTAGAACTCGCCCTTCGTCTTGCGGCTCTTCTTCCAGCGGAAGGTGCTGATGATGCTCTGCTGGATCTCGCTCGTCCCCTCGTAGATGGTGGTGATGCGGACATCGCGCTTGATCTTCTCGACCCCGTACTCGGTGATGTAGCCGTACCCGCCCAGGGCCTGGATTGCATCCTCGGCCGCGCGGTTGCCCGCCTCGGTCGCAAACCACTTGGCGATGGACCCCTCCACCTGGAGCTCCTGTTCGCCGGCATCGAGCCGCTCGGCGATCTCCTCGATATAGGCCGAAGCCACCGCCAGACGCACCACGTTGGGAACGATCAGCTTGTGGGTGTAGCCCTGCTTTTCGGAGAGCGGGGTCTTGAACTGGATCCGCCCCTTGGCGTAGGGGATGGCGATATCGAGCGCGGCCTCGCCCGCCCCCAGCCCCATGGCGGCCACCATCAGCCGCGTGTAGCCGAAGACCTCGTTGGCCTGCTTCAGCCCCTGGCCGGGCACGCCGCCGATCAGGTTTTCCACCGGCACGAAAGCGTCGGTGAAGGTGAGCGGGGAGGTGTTGGAGGCCCGGATCCCGTGTTTCTCCTCGCCCTTGCCGCGCTGGTAGCCGGGGGTGTCCTTCTCCATGATGAAAAAGGTGGGCCCCTCCGGAGCGTCGGCCAGCACCGTAACGAAGTCGGCATAGCCGCCGGTTGAGATGAACTGCTTGCTGCCGTTGATGCGGTAGCCCGTGATCCGTCCGGCGGCGTCGCTCACGGGGTCGGCCTTGGTTTTGAGGGCGGCGACGTTGCTGCCCGCGTCGGGCTCGGTCACCGCATAGGCCACGAGCGCCTCGCCGGCGGCGATTCTGCCGAGCCACTTCTGTTTCTGCTCCTCGGTGGCCCCCACCAGGATGGGGTCCGCCCCGAGCTGGATCGCAAAGAAGGCGGTGGTGATCCCCAGGCAGACCTTGGCCATCTCGCGCGTGACCGCACAGCTGTCCCGCGCCCCGCCGCCCAGGCCGCCGTAGGCCTCCGGGATCATCAACAGCTGCAGGCCGATCTCCGGCCCCAGCATCTCCCGGATCACCTCCTCGGGGAAGATCTCCCGGCGGTCGAAGTCCAGGACCTGTTCCATGGTCAGAAGCCTCTTTTTCAGCTGAGCCACCGTGTCCAGGACAAGCTGCCGGGACTCGAGGTCCAGCCCTGTCAGGGCCCGCTTGGGTTGGGTGCCGTCAGATGCCATGATGCCGGTCCTCAGGACAATTGAAATAGGCCTTAGTCTTCTTTGGCCGGGACGGCCTTGCGACCTTTGTAGGAACCGCAACTGGGGCAGGCGTGGTGAGGCAGGGCCGGCTCCCCACAGTCGGCACAGGTGGTCAGGGCGGGGGCCGAAAGGCTCTTGCCGGTTCGGCGCTTATCCCGGCGGGACTTGGATACTCTACGCTTGGGCA
>JBFYWX010000060.1:0-13102 GCA_041310825.1 Desulfobacteraceae bacterium
CCCACCCCGGCCACGTCGAGGGAATAGGGCGTATGACCCCGCGCCGCGGCCCTCAGCGCCTGCGCGACGCTCGCCACGTGGCCGGCCGGGATCTCGCCCAGGAACTTCAGAGTCAAGTGGATGCTCTCCGGTCGCACCCAGCGCGCGCGGATCCCGAGCTGCCGCAGGTCGGACTGGACCTCCTGCAGGGCCGATCGCAGCGGCGGCGGCGTCTCCACGGCCACGAATGTGCGCAGCATCCCGGGCATGGGGGTTGATCCGGCTCAACCGGCCGGCAGCGTGAACTGCGCCTCGCCGAGCAGAAAGCGCCCCTCTGAAATCCACCCCTTCAGCGTCTCGGCGATCGCGCGTGCCTTGACCACGCTGGAGAGCGGCACCGTCGGCACCTCTCGGCCCTGAAAGCGGATGGTGCCGCTCTTCAGCTCGGCGTAGCTCACCCGGCCCAGGCTGCGCCCGATGCCCTGGGGGTAGTCCTTGCCGTAGTCCACGATCTGGGTGAAGATCTCCTCGTCGGAGACTGCGGTCTGGGCGGCCATCTCCTCGTCGAGCAACGGAATCGGAACACCGAGACCCACCGCCAGAGAGCAGCCGTAGCCCTGGATGGCAACCCCGACCAGAAACTCCGCGCTCATCTGCTTGAGGTCGCCCATCACCCAGAGGGTGCCGGCCGGCCGCAGGGGGACGCCCTTGTCCGTGCGCTCCACCGCCGGATTGTGCTGACTGCCGTGCCAGGTGACGTACCCCACCCCGCCGCCCAGAAAGATGCGGGTCCCCAGCCCGATGGTCCGGTAGCAGGGGTCGTTGAAGAGCGGGCTCAGCTGGCCGGCCGAGCAGTAGTTCGCGTTCAGCGCTCTCGGCTTGAGGGTCCCCATGTAGGTGTAGACGGTCTTGTCGGAGAGGTTCACGGCGCAGTTGTAGTTCTGGTAGCCGTTGCGCGGGTTGCAGAGCACCGCCATCGGCAGGCCCTTGAGGGTCACCTCTTTCTCCACCCGACGGTTGGGATAGCAGTCGGTCCCATAGCCTTCCGCCACGAGCTGAACCGTGCGGCCCTCCACCAGGTCCTGGATGACGTGCCCCCCCCCGTAGTTGAACTCGCCCGGGTGGACCTTGTTCAGCGGGTCGTCCTCCGCCGGTTCGGTCGCGCCGACATAGCAGTCCACCGCCGCCAGCCCCGCGTAGGCCGCCACCCGGTTGAACCAGACCCGGGAGGCCTTGATCGGGGGGGTGGAGTGGCCGAAATTGATGAAGGCGCCCGAGGAGCACATCGGGGCGAACGTCCCGGTGGTGACGACATCCACCTGCCGCGCCGCCTCGCGGGGGCCTTGGTTCTTGACGATGTCGATGATCTCCTCGGCCGTCACGACGACCGCCTGGCCGCTGCGGATGCGGGCGTTGATCTGGTCGATGGTCTTGGTGACAGGGGAACGCTTCATCGGCCCTCACCCCCCGGCCCGCGGGGATGCCACCGCATTGAGCTTCAGGGTGATGTTGTCGCGGATCCAGTGCGGGTCCCACCACTCCACCGGGTCCACGAAGGTGGGGTGCACCAGGATGCTGAAATGCAGATGGTCGCCCCCGGCCAGGCCGGTCATCCCGGTGTAGCCGAGCACCTCGTTTTTGTTCAGCCGGTCTCCCGGCTTGACCGTGATCTGGCTCAAGTGCGAGTACATGCTGAACAGGCCGAACCCGTGGTCCAGGATCACCGTCTGGCCGTAGATTCCGATGAACCCCGCGGCCGCCACCACCCTGGTGTTGGCGGCGGGAACCGGTGCGTTCGCCAGCGAGGCGAGGTCGACCCCCATGTGGTCCTGCTGGTCGATCTGCACCCCTTCGTGGACATAGGTGCGCCGGTCGGCAAATCCCGCCCGGGGAGCAGCGTTCGGCAGCCGAGTGAAGGGCCCTTCCCAGAGCATCGCCGGCTGGGTCGTGCGCGTCGCCGCGACGATGGCCTCGTAGTCGATACGCCGCTGGTCGCGGTTGATGAAGAGAAATGAATCCTTCAGCGAACCGGAGGCTGACGGGGGCACCAGGTGCTGCAGTCCGGGGAGAACCTGCCGGATGAAGTTTTCGCTGATCGCGAGTTTGTCCTTTTTGAATGGTTTGCGGCGCAGCAGGTGGGAAAAACGAACCTGGGAGGCGTTTGCAGCCGCATCCGACGCCTCCAAGACGATCGGCACCCCGGCCGGCAGGTCATAGGCGACGGCGAAAAAGGCGATGTGAACGAAGCGGTCGGCGTAATGGCCGCTGAAACCCGGATAGAACGTTGAGCCCACGCGCACGCCGCTGACCGGGCAGGGCTCGGAGAGCCGGTAGACGGCAATCCCCGCGCCTCCCAGGTTGAGGTAGTTCTGCTGGGTGAAGAGCTCGATCACCGGGGGCCGGGTGTCGATGATCACCGCCTTCTCGATCTCGGTCAGGTTGCCGCGCCCCCAGTGGCGCCAGGAGCGGTCGCGCACGGAGACCGTGAGCTTCCCGGGGCCGTCGGAAATCCCCAGCGCGGCCGGTTCGATCGTGATGCGGAGCGTCTCGCGCGGCGGCCCTTTCATGCCGAGAAACCCGGAGGCCGGAAACTCGACCGCCGCCAGCGTGACCTCCTTGCCGTCCTTGGTCAGGGTGGCCGTTGCCGCGCGCAGCCCGCTTTTGGGATCCGTGAGCGCCATGGACAGCTCGCCGGATTTCCCGATGGGATACGGTGATGGCGCCTCCAGAGAAAGCGAGGGCCCTTCGCCCTCCATCCGGCCGGCGACGAACCAGATCGCCGCCGCCACCCCCCCCGCAACCAGGAGCAACACAAGACCCAACGGCCAACCCGAACGAATTCCTCGCGGTTTTTCCATATTATGACGGTCCTTTCTGCCTCTCGAACCAGCCGTCTTCGGGCAGACCTGTGCCGCTCGGCTCGGAGAAGGTGAGCAGATTGAATCTGAGTCGATTATCAATTCAGTCTGCATTAGTCAACTGCCCCGGGAAGACCTACCCGGCTCAGCGAAGCCCGGCGTGCGCCATGATCGGCCGGGTGCCGGGCAGCCCCGCGGGAACCTCGTCAAGGCCCGCGGGCAGGAGACCATCCGGCCCGGTTCGCAGCCCGGTGTGACATCTCCGAAGCCACTGGAGGGTTGACCTTGCCCTTTTGTTCCGGCAGGATGCCACCATGTCAGCCCCCCCGCCGAGACCGAACCGGAAGAGACGCCGACTGGCGATCGGCACCGCCCTCGCCCTGATCGTCCTCGGGGCGACGGCCGCGGTGGTGATCGGCACCCGCCCTGGGTCGCCCCTGCCGGCGTCGTCGCCCGAACCGGAAGCGGCCGGCGGCGCCAGTGCCCTGGTAATCAACGGGCTTCAGCAGACCGCCGCCCGCGACGGGGTCACCGAGTGGATCTTGAACGCCGCCACGGGAGTGTTTTTGCAGGAGGAGAAACACTTCCTGCTCAGCGAACCCCGCGTCACCTTTTTCCGCCCGCAGGGGCAGGCCTTTTTTCTTTCCGCCCGCAACGGTTCAGTGGCCACCGAGCGCCGCGACATGGATGCCGAAGGCGAAGTGGTGATGTGGAACGAGCACTATCGGATCCGTGCGGAGCGCGTCCACTACTCCCATGCCATACGGGAGATCGAATCCGACCGGCCGGTCACCATCACGGGCGACCGGCGCGAGATCACCGCCGACCAAGGAACGGTCGACCTGACGGGGAACCGGCTGAGGCTCGCGGGAAATATCCGGGGGTTGTTCCCGGCCGGCTCCTCCCCGGCGAACGACGACACCCTGAAGATCGCATCCGACCGGATGCTGGTCGACATGGACAGGGAGTGGGCCGAATTCAGTGGGCGCGTGCGTTTGGACCAAAACGCCACCGTCACCACCACCGACACCCTGACGGTGCACTACACGGTGCCGGCGAAGCGCACCGGGCCGGCGACCGGGAGCCCGGAGGATGTCACCCTTACCCGGATCGTCGCACGCGGCAACGTGGCGGTGACGCGCGCGGAGGTCACCGCCACGGCCGACGAGGCCCTCTATGACCCTGCCGCCGGGAGCCTGACCCTTACGGGCCGGCCGGCGACGATGAAAAGCCCCTCCGCCCTCGTGCGCGGCGAGCGGATCGTCGTTTTTCCGCACACCCGCCGCCTCAGAGCCGAAAGCGGGTCGGCCGGGCAGGCGGCGGTCGTGTGGGCCCCGCCCGCCTCCCGGCCATGAGGGGTAAGGCCGGGCGACTTCTGCCACGGCGCGGCGCCGGGGCAGAGGTTGCTTTTTCGCGGCAAAGTTCCTACAATCTCCAAATGATGATTCGGGTACCCGAACGGCTGCGCGCATGACCACCCTGCAGGCATCGGACCTTTACAAGTCTTACAAGGGCCGCCGGGTGGTCAGCGGCGTCAGCCTCACGGTGGCCAACGGCGAGGTGGTGGGGCTTCTGGGGCCGAACGGCGCCGGGAAGACCACCACCTTTTACATGATCATCGGGTTGATCCGGCCCGAGGAGGGTCGTATAGTCCTTGACGCTCGCGATATCACCGGATATCCTATGCACATGCGCGCCCGATGCGGCGTGGGTTACCTCCCCCAGGAAAACTCGGTGTTCCGGCGGCTCACCGTCCGCCAGAACGTGACGGCCGTTCTCGAACTTCAGCCTCTTGCGCGGGCGGCGCGTGACCAGCAGGCGCGGGAGCTTCTGGAGGAGCTGGGCATCGGCCACCTCTCCGATCAGAAAGCGAACGTGCTGTCGGGAGGCGAGCGCCGACGCCTGGAAATCTCCCGGGCGCTGGCGACCCGGCCGGCGTTCATCCTGCTGGATGAGCCGTTTGCCGGAATCGACCCGCTGGCCGTCGCCGACATCAAGAGCATCATCGGCCACCTGCGCCAGCGAGGGATCGGGATTTTGATTTCCGACCACAACGTGCGCGAAACCTTGGGCGTGTGCGACCGGGCCTACATCATGGTGGACGGCCGGGTCATCGAATCCGGCCCCCCCGCATCGATCGTGCAGAGCGAGGCGGTGTGCCGATCCTATCTCGGAGAAGATTTCAAGCTTTAATATGGCCCTGGAACTGCGCCAACAACTGAAACTGACCCAGCAGCTGATCATGACCCCGCAGCTGCAGATGGCGATCAAGCTCCTGCAGCTATCGCGTCTGGAGCTGATGGATACCATCCGCCGCGAACTGGAGGAGAACCCCGTCCTGGAGGAGGTTGCCGAGACCGGTGCGGATGAGCAGCTGAGCGAGACCCCGGAGCCGCCGCCGGCCGAGATGTCCCCCTCCCAGGAGGTCACCATCCAGGAGAAGATCCACGACGACATCGACTGGACCGGCTTCATGGAGGACTTCAGCACCCCCCCCTCGCGCGTGTCGCATGAATCGGAGGACCGCGAGGCGCCGAAGTACGAGGCGTTCGTCACGCGCAAGGAGTCGCTGGACGATCACCTGCTCTGGCAGTTCCTGATGACCAAACCCGCACGCGAGGACGAGGCGGCCGCCAGCCAGATCATCGGCAACTTGAACCGGGACGGCTACCTGGTGGCCCCGCTCGAGGAGATCGCCGCCAAAAACCAGATGTCCCTCGAGCACCTGGAGCGGGTGCTCGCGCTGCTGCAGACCTTCGACCCGGTCGGGGTGTGCGCCCGCGACCTGCGCGAGTGCCTGCTGATCCAGGCGCACTTTCTGGGGTTCGACGGCACCATTGTCACGGACATCATCTCCGATCACCTGCCGAACCTGGAGAAGAAGAATTACAAGGCCATCTGCAAAGCCCTCAAGGCCAGCCTCGAGGAGGTCATCTCCGCCGTCAGCATTATCAAGGGGATGGAGCCGCGACCCGGCCGGCAGTTCAGCGAAGAGCCGCCCCAGTACATCATCCCGGACATCTACGTGCACAAGGTGGACAACGAATTCGTCATCGTTCTGAACGACGACGGGTTGCCCAAGCTGCGCGTGAACTCGCTCTTCAAGCGCCCGATCGGCCGCGGCCGGCGCCTGCCGAGCGACGCCCAGAACTACATCCAGGACAAGATGCGCTCGGCGGCCTGGCTGATCAAGAGCATCCACCAACGGCAGAAAACCATCTACCGCGTCATGGAGAGCATCCTGCGCTATCAGCGGGAGTTTTTCGAGAAGGGCATCGCCCACATGAAGCCGATGGTCCTCAGGGACGTGGCCCAGGACATCGGCATGCACGAGTCCACCATCAGCCGTGTCACCACGAACAAGTACGCCCACACCCCGCAGGGGATCTTCGAGCTCAAGTATTTTTTCAACAGCTCCATCCAGCGCGACGAGGGCGGGGCCATCGCCTCGGCCAGCGTGATGGAGAAGATCCGCAAAATCATCGCAGACGAAGACTCCCGGCGGCCTTTCAGCGACGACAAGATCGCCCACATCCTCAAAAAGGACAACATCAACATCGCCCGGCGCACCGTGGCCAAGTACCGCGAAATGATGCGGGTGCTGCCGTCCAACAAGCGCAAGGAACTTTAAGGAGGTCGCCCATGCAGACGTCGGTGACATTCAAGAACCTCGAAGCGTCCGACAGCCTGAAGTCCTATGTCGGTGAAAAACTCGACCGTTTCGACAAGCTCCTCGACAACCCGGCGACGGCCGATGTCGTCCTGCTGGTGGAGAAACACCGCCACATCGTCGAGGTCAACATCAACGCGGACCGTCTGAACATCAACGGCAAGGAAGAAACCGGGGACATGTACTCGGCCATCGATATGGTCCTCGACAAGCTCGAAAAACAGCTCAAGCGCGGCAAACAGAGGATTCGCGAGCGCCGCGCGGGCGCCAAGGGGCAGACCCGCACCATCCGCACCGACACCGCCCCGACGGCGGAGGAGGACCGCCCTCGCGAGATCAAGGTCCAGCGCCTGGAGTACAAGCCCATGGACGTGGAGGAGGCCGTGCTGCAGATGGACCTCTCCGAGGAGAATTTCATCGTCTTCACGAACGCGCACTCCGAAAAGATCAACGTGCTCTACCGGCGCCGGGACGGCCATTACGGTTTGATTCAGCCGCTTAGCTGATCGGGTGCGGTCGCGGGGCCGATGGGGGGGAGATGAAACTGCTGGAGGTGCTCGATGCGGAGGCGATCCTGCCGGATTTGAAGGCCGGGACCAAGTCCGAGGTCTTGGAGGAACTGGTGATCCCGGTCGCCCGGCCATCCGGCGTGGCCGTCGAGGAGCTGGTCCGGGTGCTGCTGGAACGGGAACGGCTGGGTAGCACCGGGATCGGGGGCGGAATCGGCATTCCGCACGGCAAGATCCCGCGCATCGACCGCCTGTTCCTGGGGTTCGGGTTAAGCCGCCGGGGCATCGATTTCGAATCCCTGGACGGCCGCCCGGCCCACATTTTTTTTCTACTGGTGACGCCGGAGCGCTCAACGGGCCTGCACCTCAAGGTGTTGGCGCGCATCTCCCGCATCTTGAAGAACGAACCCTTCAAGGAGAGACTGCTCCAGGCCCGCACCCGCGAGGAAATCCGGGCGATCATCCAAAACGAGGATGACGAGTTCTGACCTTCGGTCGACGCGTGTGAAACAGATTACGATCTTCATCATCACCGGGCTTTCGGGCTCGGGCAAGAGCACCGCGCTGGCAGCGCTCGAGGATGCCGGCTTTTACTGTGTCGACAACATGCCGGTCGAGCTGCTCCCGAAGTTCCTGGAGCTGCCGATCGACCGAACGATCGGCATGAGCGGCTGTGCCTTCGTGATGGATCTGCGCGAGAAGGGGTTCCCGGAAAAGTACGAATCGATTTTATCCGGCCTGCGCCGGAAGGGATATGCCTTCCGGATCGTTTTCCTGGAGGCGGAGGAACCCATCCTGGTCCAGCGCTTCAGCGCCACGCGCCGCCAGCATCCCCTGGCCGGTCAGGAGGGGATCGTGGCCGCCATCCGCGCGGAGCGCGAACGGCTCAGGCCGTTGCGGGAAGCCGCCGGGCGGATCATCGACTCGAGTCGCCTCACCGTGCATGCGCTCAAGGCCGAGATCACGGCAATCGCGCGTGCCGAGAAGCCGCTGGCCCCTATGCGGATCACCGTGCTCTCCTTCGGTTTCAAGCACGGGCTGCCGCCGGAGGCCGATCTGGTGGCGGACGTACGGTTTCTGCCCAACCCGTATTTCGTGCCCGAGCTGACGCATCTGGACGGGGAAGCCCCCGCGCTGCGCGAGTTCATCTTTAAAGCGGAGGAGGCGCGCGCATTCACGGCAAGGTACTCCGACCTGCTCGACACCCTCATTCCGCTCTATGAGCGCGAAGGCAAGACCAATCTCACGATCGCCGTGGGCTGCACCGGCGGGCGGCATCGCTCCGTGGCGGTCGCAAGAAGCCTTTTCGAGCGGCTCGCGGCCACTCGAGAGCGGGTCGGGCTGAACCACCGGGATATTCACCAACCGCCGTGAGCGAAAGGATACCGATGATCGGAATCGTGGTGGTGACACACAGCCGGCTGGGGGAGGCCCTGATCGACGCGGCGGAATTCATTGTGGGCAGCCGCCCGGAAGGGGTCGTAGCCGTCTCCATCGACATCAACCAGAACGTCGACAAGCTGCGCGAGCGCGTCGCCGCCGGCATCCGGAAGGCGGGACGCGACGACGGGGTGCTCATCCTGACCGACATGTTCGGGGGCACCCCCTCCAACATCAGCTTTTCGTTCCTCGATGCCGGACGCACCGAGGTGCTCTCGGGGGTCAACCTGCCGATTCTGGTTCAGGCCGTAACCTCCCGCGGCAAAATGGGGTTGAGCGAGCTGGCCACGAGCCTCGAGGCCTTCGGCCGCAAGAGCATCACGCTGGCCAGCGGCATTTTGAAAGGCAACAAGCGGGACGGGCCATGACGCGGTGGCGCGTAAGCGCCCTGCGTCCATCGGATCTGGATGAGGTGCTCGCGATCGAAACGCAGTCCTTCGCCTGCCCCTGGGGACGGTTGTCCTTCGTCGGCGAGTTGGAGGCCGCCGGAGCGGGCAGCTGGGTCATCCGTGAGCCGGCCTCCGGTGGGCTCACCGCCTATCTCTTCTTCCGGCGGATCGCCGAGGAGGTCCACATTTTCCGTGTCGCCGTCGCCCCCGGCTGGCGCCGCCGCGGCATGGGACGGCGGCTGGTGGACGAGTGCCTGAAAACAGCCGTGCAGAGCGGCGCGCGTGCGGTCCTGCTGGAGGTGAGGCCCTCCAACATCGGGGCCGTGCAGCTTTACCGGAGCTTCGGGTTCCGGGTGCTTGCCACCCGGCCGGGCTATTATCCGGACCGTCGTGAAGATGCCCTCATATTGCAAAAAGAACTTAAGGAGGAGGAGCTATGACAGTTCAAATCGGGATCAACGGGTTCGGTCGGATCGGCCGCGTTTTTTACCGGGCGGCGCTGAAAAACCCCAGTATCCGGGTGGTGGCCATCAACGATCTGATGAACGCGAACACCATGGCGCATCTGCTGAAATACGACACCGTCCACGGCACCCTGGAGGCCGAGGTCACGGGACACGGCGATTCGATCCACGTCGCCGGCAACCCCGTCGTGATCCGCTCCGTCAAAGAGCCTGACAAGATCGACTGGAAGGCCCTGGGGGTGGACATCGTCGCCGAGTGCACCGGCCTGTTCACCAAACGCGACGATGCCGCCCGACACCTGGCCGCCGGGGCGCGCAAAGTGATCATCTCCGCACCGGCCACCAACCCGGACGCCACGATCGTCATGGGGGTCAACTCGGACCGCTACGACCCGAAGCAGCACCACATCGTCTCCAACGCCTCCTGCACCACGAACTGCCTCGCACCGGTCGCAAAGGTGCTACACGAGAGCTTCAAGATCCGGCGCGGGCTGATGACCACGGTGCATTCCTATACCGGCGACCAGCGGCTGCTCGATTTCCCCCACAAGGACCTGCGCCGGGCGCGCGCGGCGGCCCAAAACATGGTCCCCACCACCACCGGCGCCGCCAAGGCCGTGGGGCTGGTTCTGCCCGAGCTGGCGGGAAAGCTCAACGGACTCGCCGTGCGCGTGCCGACACCCAACGTCTCCCTGGTCGATCTGGTGGTTGACATCGAAAAACCCGGCGTCACCGTCGCGGACGTGAACGCCGCCCTGAAATCGGCATCGGAGAAGACGCTCGCCGGCATCCTGGGGTACAGCGAGGCGCCGCTGGTCTCATCGGATTTCAACGGGTGCCCCCTCTCCTCGATCGTCGACGCCCCCAACACCTATGTCATCGACAACCTGGTCAAGGTGATCTCCTGGTACGACAACGAAACCGGGTACTCCACCCGCATGGCGGACCTGGCGGTGATGATGGGCTCAACGCTGTGACATCAGAGACCGGGAGTGCGTTGCCGTCACCCCCATCGGCGCGCAGCATCGATCGCACGCGCCTGCACATGAGGACACCATGCCACCGCGAAGAGCCCTGATCGCCGGCAACTGGAAAATGTACAAGACCGGCCCCGAAGCCGTCGAATTCGCCCGTGCCTTCATCCCTCGGGTCTGCCGCACAACCGATCGGGACATCATGATCGCCCCGGCGTTCACCGCGCTGGAGACGGTGGCCGGGGTCCTCGCGGGGAGCTGCGTCGCCCTGGGAGCCCAGAACGTTTTCTGGGAGATCGAGGGCGCCTTCACCGGCGAGATCTCCCCCCGGATGCTCGCGGCCGCCGGTTGCCGCTACGTCATCATCGGCCACTCCGAGCGCCGCCAGCATTTCGGCGAGACCAACGAGAGCGTCAACCGCCGCGTACGCGCCACGCTTCAGGCCGGCTTGATCCCGATCCTGTGTGTCGGCGAATCCGAAACGGAGCGCAGCGCCGGCGAAACCTTTTCAGTTCTTGACAAACAGGTACGAGAAGGGCTAAAGAAATTTGTTGCGGGTGAGCTTGGCGCGCTGGTGATCGCCTATGAGCCCGTCTGGGCCATCGGCACCGGCAAAACCGCCTCGCGGGAGCAGGCCCAGGAGGTCCACGCCTTCATCCGGACCCTGGTCGCAAACCTGTTCACCGCCGGGCTGGCCGGTGCCATACGCATTCTGTACGGCGGCAGCGTCAAGCCCGAAAACATCGCCGGCCTCATGGCCATGGCCGACATCGACGGGGCTCTCGTGGGCGGCGCCAGCTTGAACCCGGATACGTTCGCCGCAATCGTGCTGTACCAATAGGAAAGGCATCTGAAGTGACGATTCTACTCATCATCATTCACGTGATCGTATGCATCGCCCTGATCATGATCGTCCTGCTCCAGACCGGCAAGGGGGCGGACATCGGGGCGGTGTTCGGGGGCGGCTCCAGCGGCACGCTGTTCGGCAGCACGGGGGCTTCCACGTTTTTGAGCAAGGCGACGACCGTCGCGGCCGTGGTGTTCATGCTCACCTCCCTAAGCCTGGCCTATATCGCCGGCAACAGGCCCACGGCCTCGGTAATCACGGACACGGTGCCGGCGGTCGAGTCCAAGGCGCCGGAAACGGCCCTACCCCCGGCACCGGTTGCACCCGAAACCAAACCTGACACACCGGCCGCGCCCAAATGATGTGGACTGTCGTCGATTTATTTGCCGAAGTGGTGGAACTTGGTAGACACGCTATCTTGAGGGGGTAGTGGGGAGACCCGTGCCGGTTCAAGTCCGGCCTTCGGCACCAGATGAAGTTGAAACAGGAAACCCGGCTTCGGCTGGGTTTCCTGTTTCAACTTTCAAACACCCTCTCTCGAATCCACCGGGAAGAACTTTCGCTAACACACCGATTGACTTGTAATCGCCGACTTGATATCAAGACCCAACTTTTCGAAATTAACACGGACCATTCTTACGCCCCCTCGCCATGATTGGCTCGTCCTAACGTAGACAGTTGTTAACTATTTTGCTATGCCGCTCAGAACGCAACAGGGTTCCGCAGCGCAATATGCCTATTGTTTAAATTGTTCAAAACGTTGTCGCCATCGCCGCGTGTCACGGAAAATCCGTTCCCTTGGTGTGGATGGATGACACCCTGGATTTCCCATGGCGGCAGTCGAAATTTAATTTCCGGTTACTACCCAACCCGGACGAGCCGGAGCCAAATAGGGAAAACAGTTTAAGCCATTAGCGCTTTTCACCGAACGGCACGCGGAGAAGATTGTCGGTGAGTTGTCCTGCCTGGACCGGGTGGTAGTTACCGGCACCATCCCGGGCATCTGTCATGCGAATGGGATGAGCGACCATCTGCGCTTCAAGGGTATCCGCATTTTCGACTACACTCAATGGGCGGAGCCGCTGCGCGAGGAGGTTCGACAAAACGCCCAGCGGTTGGCCCAGGAGGCCGGGCTTCAGATCGAGCATCTTCGCAACAGCAGCGTTCGCAAGGAATCGCTGGTGCGCGAGATTCTCAACGAGCGTGGTGAGTCTGAGGGGTTGGTGTGCATCTTCTCGGCCATGGAGGCCTGCCCCAGTTACAAGCCCTGGCACGACAAAGCCAGTGGACGCACGTTTCTGAAGCCAGATACGGGCAAGTGCCTGCACTACTATTTTTACTTCATCGACAAGGATCTGGGGCTTTGCTATCTGCGAGTGCCGAGCTGGGCGCCGTTTCGGTTGCAGTTTTATTTTAACGGCCACGGGATGCTGGCGGCCGCGTTGCGCCACCGGGGCCTTGATGCGCGCATGCTCGACAATGCCTTTGTCCATGTGGTCGACTGGCTTAAAGCCCAACGGTTGGCCGAGCAACTGCGGCCGGAGCGGTTGCACCACAAACTGGATCGTTACGCCCGGATGTTTTGCCCGCCGATTTCTCGTTTTGACAGCGGCTACCATTGGTCGGTGATGCAGGTCGAATATGCCACGGACATCGTCTTCCGCCGTCAGCAGGAGTTGGGCCCGATTTACGAAGCGCTGGTGCGTACCGCGGTGCATGCGGTGAAGGCGGAAAATGTGGCCACCTTTCTGGGGCGTAAGCTCTATGGCCAATACCGCGATGAGGTGGGCAACGACTTTCAGACGCGCATCCAGGGGACCCGCATCAAGCACCAGATGGGCAAGGCCGCCATCAAGATGTACGACAAGCACGGGTTGATTTTGCGCATCGAGACCACGCTCAATGATGTGAGCTTTTTCAAACACCACCGGCGGGTGGAACATCGCGACGGCAGCTGGGAGATGAAGACGGC
>JBFYWX010000091.1:0-3026 GCA_041310825.1 Desulfobacteraceae bacterium
GCCTCCATTCTGCAGGCCGCACAGGACTTGAAAGCGCACCTGCCGTACGACTTCAAGCTGTCTGTCCGCAGCAGCGCCACCAGCGAAGACAGCGAGGCCAGCTTCGCCGGCCAGCATGCCACCGTGCTCAACGTCAGCCAAGCCAACCTCATCGAAGCATACAAGGACGTGGTCGCGAGCACCTTCAGCCCGCGGGCGATTTACTATCGGCGCCGTCGCGGCTATCGCGACCAGGACGTCAACATGAGTGTGGCCTGCATCGTCATGGTTCATGCCAAGGTGAGCGGCGTCATGTACACCGTCGACCCCAACGACAGCCGCCACGCGGTGATCATGATCAGCGCCGTCTGGGGGCTGGCCGCCGACGCCGTGGATGGCTCGGCCGCCACCGATTTCTACCAGGTTCACAAAAAAACACTGGCGCTCGAGGCCTCCGAGATCGCGCTGAAGGAGCGCCGACTCAGGCCGGACGCGGCGGACGGGGTTCTGGAGGAAGATCTGCCCGAAGACCTGAAGCGCACGGCCTGCCTCACGGAAGAGGAGATCCGGCTGCTGGCCGACTATGCCGTGCGGCTGGAGACCCATTACGGGTATGCCCTGGACATTGAGTGGGCCATCGACCCGCAGGGCAAACTCTACATCCTGCAGGCGCGTCCGCTGAAGCGCTCCCAGCGCTTCGGTGCGGAGGCGGTGGGTGCGACCGACGCCTCTTCCGAGGCCGCGGCCGTCCCGCAGCCGCTGATTCTCCAGGGCGGGCAGACGGCTTGCGACGGTGCGGCTTCAGGCTATGCCTACGTCATTCAGTCCGATCACGCCCTGCATCACATCCCCGAAGGCGTTGTGGTGGTCGCCCGCCAGACCTCGCCGCGCTATGTGCCGCTCATGGGCCGGATCCGGGCCTTCATCACCGACGTCGGCAGCGTCACGGGGCACATGGCCTCCGTGGCCCGCGAGTTTCGGATCCCGACACTCGTCGGCACCGGCAACGGCACCACGCTGATCGCGCACGGGGAGGAGATCACGGTGGACGCCACACGGCGCATGGTCTACCGCGGACGGGTGGAGCACCTGCTGACGCAGAAAATGGCCGTGAACCCGATGAAGGACAGCCCGACCTACAACCTGATGAAATCCGTCCTCAAGCGCATCGCCCCGTTGAGCCTCACCGATCCCCAGCAGGACAATTTCCGCCCGGCCGGCTGCCGGACGCTGCACGACATCATTCGCTTTGCGCACGAAATGGCCATGCAGGAGATGTTCCGGATCAGCGACGGTGTCGCCCCGGATGAGTGCGTTGCGGTTCCGCTGCGGGCCTACCTGCCGATGAAAATTTTTCTGGTGGACCTGGGAAACGGCCTGCGCCAAGATTTCAAAGCCCCGCATGCCGAGTTGGACGATGTGACCTCGATCCCGTTCCAGGCCCTCCTGCGCGGCATGAAACACGAAAACGTGGACTGGTCTCGGGACGTCGGTGTCAGTTTGAGCGGATTTGCTTCGATTATCGCCCAGACCGCCATCCGGGACCCCATGAAGGAAGGGCGCATGGGGGCACCGAGCTATGCTGTGATCGCCGGCCACTACCTCAATTTCAACTCGCGCCTCGGCTACCACTTCACCACCATCGACAGCTATTGCGGGACGGAGGTGAACGACAACTACATCACGTTTTATTTCAAGGGGGGCGCGGCCGACATCGGGCGACGGTCGCGGCGTGCTTTGATGATCGCTCAAATTTTGAAGAAGCTGGACTTCAAGGTGGATCAGAAGAGCGATATGGTCCGGGGCGAGATGAAGAAATACCAGGAGGAGCACCTCCGGGAGCGACTGGACCTGCTGGGCAGGCTGCTGGGATCGGTGCGCCTGCTCGACATGCACCTCTCCGAAGACCACCAGATCGATTGGTATGTGGAGCAGTTCCTGAAAGGAAACTACCAGTTTGCGTCAGCAGGGGCATGACGATCCGATGGCATGGAAGAGGTCATCCGCAGCGGGGCGGCGCCTCGGACAGGGGCTGCTCGCTGCGATTCTGTTGATGGTGCTCGCCCCGGCGGTGCCGGCGCAACCGGCCGCTGATCCCGGGCGGGTGCCGTGGACGTTCTTCGCGCTGCAGGCGGAACGGTTGGGCAACCGCATCACCACGGAGGTGCGGATCGCCACACTTCCCGCAGCGGCGGAGCGGGCGCGGTTCCTGCCGGGTCCCAAGGGGGTTCCGTTCAGCCCCTCGGGACCGGAGCTGGTGAAACTTTCCGTCACCACCGTGATCGAGATCCTGGGCCGGCAGCCGGTGCGGATAGACAGCCACGTTTGGTTTGATCCCCGGGACGGCACACCGCTCTTCCGCATCCGCACGCGTACAGGGGTGGATGACTATCACCAGTTGTTCTGGTTCACTCGGGAGGGCGTTTTCCGGCGCCAGCGCGAACCGGCGTCCTCCGTCGAGGCCGCAAGGCCACCGGAATCCTGGACCAAGCTCGGAGAGCATTTCTACCCCTATGGGCCGGCGGCGCAGGGCTGCCCTCAGGTCCTGGAGACCTCGATCCTGATTTACCTTCTGTCGGCGACCCCGATCACGGAAAGGCAGGGCGCGTCGCCCGTGTGTGTGTTTCACAAGCGGCTTATTCACCGCGTGAGTTTTTTTCCAGAGGCCGCCAAGACGGTCAGCGTTGATTTCCTGGAGAAGACACCCGCTGGCGAAAACAGACGCTCAGGCGCGATGCCGGCACAGAGGATTCGAATCGAATCGCAGCCGCTGGGCACCTACCGCGGAGAAGGCGAAGATTTTTTCGAAGATGGTATGCTCCTGATCAGCCCGGATGGGCGGCTGCCCCTGATGGTGAGCTGCGAGCTGCCCCTCATCGGGCGGATGGAGCTGCGGCTGAAAGAGATCCATCTGAAATGAAATTGCCGGATCAGCCGCGTTTGAAGAGCATCTGGACCAGGCGGTCGATGTACCGCAGGATCGTACCCCGCGTGACCCGGCCGGGAAGGCTTTGCATGTATTCGGAGGAATACTGGGGTTCAATCAC
>JBFYWX010000104.1:0-2959 GCA_041310825.1 Desulfobacteraceae bacterium
GATCGTGCGCGCGATGCACAGGCGCTGCTGCTGGCCGCCGGAAAGGCCGGTCCCCGGCTGAGCCAGGCGCTCCTTCACCTCTTCCCAGAGGCCGGCCTTCTTAAGAGAGTTTTCGACCATCGCGTCGAGCTCGGACTTGTCCCGGGCCAGCCCGTGGATGCGCGGCCCGTAGGCGATGTTCTCGTAGATCGATTTCGGAAAGGGGTTCGGTTTTTGAAACACCATGCCCACCTGGGCCCGCAGCGGCACCACATCCACGTTCTTGTCGTGGATGTTGAGCCCGTCGAGGATGATGTCCCCGGTCACCCGGCAGCCTTCGATGGTGTCGTTCATGCGGTTCAGGCAGCGGATGAAGGTGGACTTGCCGCAGCCCGAGGGTCCGATCATGGCCAGGACCTCGTTGCGGCCGATGTCGATGCTGACGTTTTGGAGCGCCTGCTTCTCGCCGTAAAAGACATTGACGTTGCGGCAGGACATGCGGGGGTTTTCGACGAACTGCCGCCCCACCGTCTGGCGGTTGTCGCGGTGGACCCGGTCAGCCGCACCCTTGACGCCGGCCTCAGCCGTTTTGGATTCGTTTTCAGCCATCGTGCCTGCCAGGGCGGTTGCACCCACGCGGGTTAGAGACAACATGCCGGAGCACCCTTGGTTAATGTAATGGAAAACCTGATTCAGGTAAAGTCTTGAAAAACCAACCGGACAGGACCGGGAGGGATCGCCCCCGGCCTGTCCGATGGATAACGCGATAGGAGCCTTACTTCGCGCTGGTGATGGTTTTCATCGCCTTGACGCTATCAGCCACCTGCTTGCGCTCGGCGTCGGGCAAAGGAATGAGCCCCTTCTCACTCAGGTAGCCGTTTTTGCCCCAGGCCTTCTCACTGGTGAACTCGGCCAGGAACTCGGCGATACCCGGGATCACACCAACGTGGGCCTTCTTGACATAGAAAAATATCGGCCGCGATAGGGCGTACTTGCCGTTTGCAATGGTCTCGAAGCTGGGCGCGGAGCCGTCGATCACCGACCCGTGCAGCTTGTCCAGGTTCTGGTCGAGGAAGCTGAAGCCGAAGATCCCGACCGCGTTGGGGTTGGCGTCGAGTTTCTGCACGATCAGGTTGTCGTTCTCGCCCGCATCGATATAGGCCCCATCCTCGCGGATGGTGTGGGCGATGGCGGTGAACTTTTTGCCGTCCTCCTTGGAGAGCTTGCTCAGCACATCAAACTTCTTCGCCCCCACCTCCATGGCAAGCTCTAGAAAGGCATCGCGGGTGCCCGAGGTCGCCGGCGGGCCGAGCACCTCGATCTTCACGGCCGGCAGGGCGGGATTCACCTCTTTCCAGGTCTTGTAGGGGTTGGGGACGAGCTTTCCCTGGGCGTCCGGCACCTCCTTGGCCAGGGCCATGTAGAGTTCCTTGGTGCTGAGGCTCAGGACCGGGGCCTTCTTGGCGTTTGCCACGGCGATCCCGTCGTAGCCGATCTTGACCTCGACGATGTCGGTCACGCCGTTCTTCTGGCAGGTCTCGAACTCGGATGCTTTGATGGCGCGCGAGGCGTTGGAGATGTCCGCATGCTGGACGCCCACACCGCCGCAGAAGAGCTTGAAGCCGCCGCCGGTGCCGGTGGATTCCACTTTCGGGGTCTTGAACGAACCCATTTTGCCGAATTTTTCCGCGACCACGGTGGAGAAGGGGTAAACGGTCGAGGAACCGACGATGCTGATGTAGTCCCGCTGCTGGGCGAAGCCCGTTCCAAGAGATGCCGCCAGGAAGACGGCGGCCAGGGTGAAGATGACGGATTTTTTCATGTTTCCTCCTTATAGGGTTTTTAGTGAACCGGATGGTGTTCCGATCGAGTGCCCGGAAGATAGCGGCCGATTATTAGCGGCGTGTGAGCATCTTGTTCGAATTTGGTTCGGGGCTTACCAGCGGCGCTCGAATTTCTTGCGCAGGATGACGGCGGTCGCGTTCATCACCAGCAGAAAGGCGAGCAGGACGATGATGGCGGCCGAGGTACGTTCCATAAAGGCCCGCTCCGGGCTGTCCGCCCAGAGGTAGATCTGGACCGGCAGAACGGTGGACGGGTCGAAGACCCCCTTGGGGATATCCACGATGAAGGCCACCATGCCGATCATGAGCAGGGGGGCGCTCTCGCCCAGGGCCCGCGCCATGCCGATGATGGTGCCGGTCAGCATGCCCGGCAGGGCCAGGGGCAGAACGTGATGGATCACCATCTGCATCTTGGAGGCCCCCACTCCCAGGGCCGCCTCGCGGATCGAGGGCGGCACCGATTTCAGCGCCGAGCGGCTGGCGATGATGATGGTGGGAAGGGTCATCAGGGTCAGCACCAGGCCGCCCACCAGCGGGGCTGAGCGCGGCAGTCCGAAGAAGTTCAGAAAGACCGCCAACCCCAGCAGGCCGAAGACTATAGAGGGCACGGCCGCCAGGTTGTTGATGTTGACCTCGATCAGGTCCGTCCAGCGGTTTTTATGGGCGAACTCCTCGAGATAAACCGCCGCGGCCACCCCGATGGGAAAAGAGAGCAGAAGGGTGATCACCAGGGTGAAGAAGGAGCCCATGACCGCGCCCCAAATCCCCGCCTGCTCGGGCTCGCGGGAGTCCCCCGACCTGAAAAAGATGACGTTGAACTTTTCCTCCACCCGGCCCTCGGCCTCCAGCCGGTCGAGCCAGGCGAGCTGCCGGTCGGAGACCCGCCGGTTCTCCTCTGACACCTCCCGACTGAACTGGCCCTTGACGATCATGTCGATGTCGTCGTCGGCGAAGACCCACACAGACACGGTTTTCCCGATGATATCCGGGTCCCCGAGCGCCATGTCCCGCAGCTCATAGGCCGCCCCGGAGCTGATCATCCCGTTCAACTGGCGGCGCTCCTGGCGGCCCTGAACCTCCGGAAACAACTTCTGAAGCGCGGCGCGCACCAGGGCGTCGTAGTCGGCGTTCGCCAG
>JBFYWX010000111.1:0-4071 GCA_041310825.1 Desulfobacteraceae bacterium
ATCCGGAGACCACCCTTTTCCTGATCGCCTCCAAGACCTTTACCACTCAGGAGACCATGACCAACGCCTTCAGCGCCCGGCAGTGGTTCCTGAACCGCGCCGGGGACCCGGCCCACGTGGCCCGGCACTTTGTCGCCATCTCCACGAACGCGGCCCGGGTCAAGGCGTTCGGGATCCTGCCGGAGAACATGTTCATCTTCTGGGACTGGGTGGGCGGCCGTTACTCGCTCTGGTCGGCGATCGGCTTGTCCATCGCCGGTGCGGTCGGCTTCGAGCGATTCGAGGAGCTGCTCGCGGGGGCCCATGCGATGGACCGGCACTTCCGGGAGACGCCCTTCGAAAACAACACCCCCGTCCTCCTCGCCCTGATCGGCATCTGGTACACCAATTTCTTCGGGGCCGAGACCGAGGCCATCCTGCCCTACGACCAATACATGCACCGCTTTCCCGCCTACTTCCAGCAGGGCAACATGGAGAGCAACGGCAAGTCGGTCGACCGCGCCGGCCGCCGTGTCACCTATGCCACCGGGCCCGTCATCTGGGGCGAGCCCGGCACCAACGGGCAGCACGCCTTTTATCAGTTGATCCACCAGGGGACGCGCCTCGTGCCGGCGGATTTTCTGGCCCCGGCGGTCAGCCACAACCCCCTCGGCGAGCACCATGCCATACTGCTCTCGAACTTCTTCGCCCAGACCGAGGCTCTGATGAACGGCAAGACGGCCGAGGAGGCCGCGGCCGAGCTCCGCCGGGAGGGCCGGGGCGAGGAGGAGATCCGGCGCCTCACCCCCCACAAGGTGTTCGCGGGCAACCGGCCGACCAACTCCATTCTTTTCCGAAAACTGACCCCGCGCGTGCTCGGCAGTCTGATCGCCATGTACGAGCACAAGATCTTCGTGCAGGGGGTCATCTGGAACATCTTCAGCTTCGACCAGTGGGGGGTGGAGCTCGGCAAGCAGCTCGCCGGGCGGATCCTGCCCGAGCTGGGCGACGACCGGCCGGTCGCCACCCACGACAGCTCGACCAACGGCCTGATCAATGCCTACAAGGCGATGAGGAAAGAAAGGTAAGTCGGAGTTCCGAGTCGGAGTCGGAGTATAAAAATGACAGAATACCACTGACTCTGACTCGGAACTCCGACTCTGACTATCACTTCGACGCGGCATTGATAACCGCACGGCGCTACGGGGGGCCACGAACGAGAGCAACCCGTTAAGGAGCGCTACATGAAGATCCTGACCGCTCCCCGTATGGAGCGCTGCATCGGCTGCCACTCCTGTTCGCTCGCCTGTGCGCGCCTGGTGCACAAAAACCTCTCCTGGAACACGGCCGGGATCCGGATCGGCTCCTCCGGCGGCCTCTCGACCGGCTTCGAGGCCCGCACCTGTCTCGCCTGTCTCCCGGCGCCCTGCGCGGCCGCCTGCCCCACCGGCGCCTACGCCCAGCGCCAGGGCGGCGGGGTGGTGGTGCGCAAGACGCTGTGCATCCGCTGCGGGGCGTGCGCGGCCGCCTGCCCGGTGGATGCCATCTATCTTGCGCCGGACGGGGAGCCCTTCGTCTGCATCCAATGCGGCCGCTGCGTGCCCTTCTGCCCCCACGACTGCCTGGAGCACCGGGAGATCGGTGGCGCGGCGGAGGCCGCCGGGCCGGCCGAAGGGGGTGACGCATGATCCGGGATCATTTCCGCGTACTGCGGGTCGATCTCACCTCCGGCAAGGGCGAGATCCTCAATTGGGGGGGCCGCGATCTCTACGCGGGGGGCAGCGGCCTCGCCGCGCTGCTGTTTGCGAAATTCGGCCAGCCGGACAAACCCTGGGACGACCCCGCCCAGCCGCTGATCTTCTGCATCGGCCCGCTGACGGGGCTCTTCCCGCTCATGAGCAAGACGGTCTCGGCGTTTAAATCCCCCTGCCACGACCAGTATGCCGAGAGCCACGGCGGGGGGCGCTCGGCCCTCGCCCTGCGCTTCGCCGACCTGGACGCGCTTGTCGTCACCGGCCGGGCGCCGCGGTTAAGCTGCCTCGCCCTCGGCGCGCGCCGTTTAGAGGTCCGGGATGTGCACTTCATGCAGGGGCTCGACGTGTATGCCGCCGGGAAGCTCTTTCGCCGCATGTTCCCCGGTTCGGGGCACCGCAGCATCCTGCGCATCGGCCCGGCCGGCGAGGCCCGCTCCGCCATGGCCTGCATCAACGTCGACACCTACCGCCACTTCGGGCGGTTGGGGGGCGGGGCGGTCATGGGCGCGAAAAACCTGAAGGGCATCTTCATTGAGGGCGACGCCGCCTTCGCTCTGCCCGGGGGCAAGGAGTACTCCGCGCTCTTCAAGGAGGTCTACGGGCTTCTGACCGATACCGAGATGATGCACAAGTACCACAACCTCGGCACCGCTGAGAACGTGATGGTGCTGAACGAGCTGAAGGCCCTGCCGTTTCGCAACCTACAGCAGACGAGCGACCCGGCGGCCGCCGCGATCAGCGGGGAGGCGTTCGCCGAGAAGACCCTGCTGCGCAACGCGGCCTGCGCCGGCTGCCCGGTCGGTTGCATCCACATCGGCTTTGTGCGCGAGAAGTTCATGGAGCCCAACCAGTTCATCTACCGCCAGGTCTCCTACGACCATGAACCCATCTTCGCGGTCGGTTGCATGCTGGCGGTGACCGACCCCTTTGCGGCCCTCGACATTATGGAAGAGGCGGACAAGGTGGGGCTCGACGTGATGTCCTCCGGGGTGGGGCTCGCCTGGGCCACGGAGGCGAGCGAGAAGGGGCTCATCTCCGCCGCCGAGACCATCGTCCCCCTGCGCTTCGGGGATGCCGCCGCCTACCAGCAGGCGATGTGGCATCTCGCCCGGGGGGACAACGACTTCTACCGCCGGCTCGCCGCCGGCACCCGGCATGCGGCCGAACGCTACGGCGGCGCCGACTTCACCTGCGTGCTCGGCCAGGAGATGGCCGGCTACGCGACGGGCGAGGTCTTCTTCGTCTCCCAGGCCTTGGGGTTCAGGCACTCGCATCTCGACACCGGTGGTTACAGCTTCGACCAGAAACACACCGAAAAGGATGTGGCCAAGGCCGTCGACTTTCTCGTCGCCGACGAGACCGCGCGCTGTTGCTTGACCTCGATGGTGGCCTGCTTATTTGCGCGTGGGGTCTACACCGAGGAACGCCTGGCGGCTTGCCTGAAGTCCGTGGGCTACTCGAAGCTGGCCGAGGAGCTGCCGGCGGTCGCACGTCGCATCCAGGCCTCACGCTGGGGCCAGCGCGTCGCGACCGGCTACGACCCGAACCGGATCGAAATTCCCAAGCGCTTCGCCGAGGTGGTCACCTGGAAGGGTCCGATCGACGCCTCCTACCTGTCCGCATTGAAAACCGAATACGGCCGCCGCATCCGCACCCTCGCGGCTGAAGCTGAAAAAGAGGCAACGGCTGGCGCCGATGGAAAAAGAAACGAAACGCTCTTGGTGGTGAGGTGAGCGCTTGGCGGGAGGCGGGTGATGAGGCAGCAGGTTAAGGACGCACTCGAGAACGCACGCGTCAATCTGGATCAGGCCATCGCCGATCTCGACACCATTCCCCAAATCGATGCCGAGACGCTGGGCTATACGGCGCATAAGCTCAATAACTATCTGAGCGTCGTCGGTGCCGCCTCGGAGCTGCTGGAGGTTTACCTGGCGGGGTTCCCGGATGAGCAGGTGCATGTCTGGGTCGAAAGTCTGCAGCACGCCGTCCAGTTGATGAAACACGATGTCGGCCGTTTGATGTTTTCAGCCCACGGATCGCAGCCGGCGTTCAAGCGCGACAAGGTGGACATGGCCTTGCTGGCCTTCCGAGCATGCAATTTCTATCGCCACAAGGCTGCCTGGAAGAAGATCCAGATCAACTCCGACCTCAAACCGGATTGCTGTTTCGCCTGGACCGACCGTGTGGCCGTGGCCGTTGTGTTGGACAACCTGCTGTCGAACGCGCTGAAGTTTTCCGACAACGGCAAGCAGGTTTGGGTCGATGTGCAGGCGGATCAGGATCATGTCATCTGCACGGTGCGGGATGAGGGCAAGGGGTTCAGCCCGGAAGACATGGC
>JBFYWX010000112.1:0-14147 GCA_041310825.1 Desulfobacteraceae bacterium
TGCTCGCCGATGGCCTTGCGCTCCTCGAAGGAGAGCCCGGGCGGGGGGATTAGGAGGTTGAGTACGAGGTTGCGGTTGCCCTGGGGCAGGTACTCCATTTTGGGGAACAATAGGATCGCGAGTCCGACCGATGCCGACGTGAACAGAATCACCGTGGCAAGACGCGAGGCCGTGCTGCGCGTCGCCGCCCTCACCCCGGCCATGATGGCGACCCCTACGGCCTCCCCGACCGCGCCGATCGAGCGGCGGATGCGCTCTGACGTGGCGTCCTGCCGGATGAGCCGGAAGAGCTGGCGGGAGAGCATGGGGATGACCAGCACCGAGACGATCAGACTGAGCCCGATGGCAAAGGTGATGGCGATGGCGATGTCCCGGAACAGTTGCCCGGCCTCTTCCTGCATGAAAATCACCGGCAGGAAGACCGAAATGGTGGTCAGCGTTGAGGCGAGCACCGCACCCCAAACCTCCCGCGCCCCGTCGTAGGCCGCGAGATACGGGCGCTTGCCCATGCTGCGGTGCCGGTCGATGTTTTCGAGCACCACGATGGCGTTGTCGACGAGCATCCCGGCGGCGAAGGCGATGCCCGCGAGACTCACGACGTTCAGGTTGCGGCCTAATAGATCCATGAAGGCGAAGGTGCCGATGGCGCTGATCGGGATGGCCGCCGCGACCACCAGCGTGGAAGAGAGCCTCCGCAAAAACACCATCAGCACGATGAGCGCCAGCACCGAGCCGAGCAGGATGTTGCCCCAGGCGAGTTCGATCGCCCCGCGGATGTAAGGCCGCTGGTCGTAGGTCCAGTCGAGGTAGATGTTCTCGGCTTTCAGCTTCTCCTCGTTGAGCTCCCGGACCACGGCCTCCAGCCGGTCCGTGAGGTCGAGGATGTTGGCATCGGGCTCGGGCTTGACCCCGATGGCGATCCCCTCCTGCCCCATATGCAGGGTCGCCGCCACCCGCTTCTCATAGCTGTCGATCACCCGGGCGATTTCGCCCAAGCGCACGCGGCGCTGGCCGGTGGAGACGATGATCAGGTCCTCGATCTGCTCCTTGGAGCGGAACTCGGCCGTGGTGCGGATGCGGTAGTCGCGCCGGCCCACCCCCAGGGTGCCGGCGGCGATGTCCACGTTTTCGGCGCGCAGGATCTCGATCAGCCGCGGAATCGTCAGCCCGTAGGCCGCCAGCCGTTCGGCCGAGACCTCGATGTGGAGCTCCTTTTCCGTGCCGCCCCCGATGAAGAGCTCGGCCACCCCCGGGGTCCGCTCCAGGTACTGGCGGATGTAGTTCTCGAAAAAGGTGCGGTAGGTGTAGGCCGAGGCCGGGTTGCCCTCGGCGGTCTTCAGCACCATCCACACCACCGGCGAGGTGGCCGAACCGGTGGCGGTGATGATCGGCTTGTCCACGTTTTCCGGGTAGGAGGGGACCTCGTCGAGCTTGTTGGAGACCCGCAGCAGGGCCGAGTTCAGGTCGGTGCCGATGGCGAACTTGAGGGTCACCGTGCCCTGGCTGTTGGAGGAGGTGCTCTCCATCTCGATCAGCCCGGGGATGCCCTTCAGCACCTTCTCCTGCTCCTCGATGATGTCGCGCTCGACCTCGTGGGGGGTGGCGCCCGGCCAGGTGGTGGTGACCGAGATCTCGGGCTCGACCACCGTGGGGCTGAGCTGGTAGGGCATGCGCGTGAGGCCGAGCCAGCCGAAGAGCAGGATGAAGGTCACCCCCACCAGAACGGTGACCCGTTTTTCGATGCAGAACCGGATCAGATTCATCGGGGGAGCGCCACCTCCTGCCCGTCCCGCAACCGCTCGTTGCCCTTGACCACGACCCGCATGCCCTCGGAGAGCCCCTCTCCGGCCACCCCGGCCGAGAGCCCCTCGAAGCCGACCACGGCTACCGGGACCATGCGCGCCTTGCCCTCCGCGACCACGAACACCACGGTGCGGCCCATGCTGGTGATCAAGGCGTCGCGCGGGACGATGAGAGCCGGGCGCGGGGCGGCGGTCGGGAGCAGCACCGTGGCGGACTGGCCTTCGACCAGCCCCTTGCGGTTGGCGGTCCGCACCTTGACGGGAAGGGTGCGGGTGGTTTCGCTGACACGGGGGACCACGGCAAATACCGCTCCGTCGAAGCTCTCCCCGCCGGCGGAGACCCTGGCCGGCACCCCGGGTCGAATCTGCCGGATGGCGGTTTCGGGGACCTCGACCACGATGTCCACCACCTCGTCGCGCGCCAGCACCGCCACCGGATTGCCCTTGGCGAGCCACTCCCCGCGGTTGACGCGGCGCTTGACCACGACCCCGTCGTAAGGGGCGCGAATCACCGACTTGCGCATTTCGAGCTCGAGACGCTCGACCTCCGCCTGGAGCGAATCGGCCCGCCGCTCGAGCGCCCGCGCCCGAAAGCGGCTGTCGTCGTAGTTGCCCTCCGCGATCGACCCTTTGCGGAAGAGCGCCTCCTTGCGGCCGAGGTCGAGCCGCGCCACCTCGAGCTCGGCCTTCACCTGCTGGTGGGTGGCGCGGATGGCCTCGAGCCGCTTGGCGAGAAGATCGGTGTTCAGCTCCACCAACGCCTGGCCGGCCTTGACCCGCTGGCCGTCCTCGATCTTCAGCATCTCGACGATCCCCTCGATCTCGGCCGCCACCTCCGAGACCTCGACGAAGTAGACGGTGCCGACGAACTCGGTCTGCGGCGTGATCCGCCCGGAGGCGACCGGGGCCAGAATCACCAGGGGCGGCGACCCGGCGGGAGGCCGCGCCTGGGCCGCAGCCGGATCCGCCGCGAGGCAAGTCCCCCAAAAGAAAATCACCGCCCAGACGGCCCACACGGATCGTCCGGGATCACCGACGGATGAACATCGCTTCATGCTGTCTCTCGCTGCACGGGTGGCAATGGCCTTCTCCGGGTAACTATGAGGTAAACACGCAAACCCACCCCCTCAAGTTCACAAGAACGTAATAATCACGTCACGCGCCGCAAAAGTCAACACGCGCCGTAAAAACAAAAGTCCCCCCACTCCCTTTGTCAAAGGGGGAGAAAGGGGACGTATTCACGACGTTATAGGGTTTTGAAAACGGCTTCTGCGAAGGAGGTCTAAAAAAGATGGGCGATGTCTTTGATCACCTCCTTGACCTTCTCCTCGACGCGGCCGATCGCATCCGACGAGGGCCCGAGCAGACGCGCGGAGGAGAGCTCGGCCAGGTCCCCGCCGTCCCACTCGAAGGAGCTGTACCCCATTTTGCGCGTGAGCATGTTGGCCAGATGAACGACCAGTATTTCCCGGTGCGTCTGATCGCTGTAGCTTCCCCCCTCGTGTCGGGCAACCACGTTCTGGAACTCATCGCCAAACCCCCAGCGCTTGAGCAGCATGGTGCCAATGGATTGATGGGCGGTCTGAATACCGGCTAAAACGGCGTCCATGGGGGGTGCTTTTGCCTTGGACGCCTCCGCAAAGGCCCTGAGCAGGATCACTTTGCCGATATCATGAATCAGGCCCATCAGAAACAGGATCTCCGGGTCATCCAACTGAAGGGTGTGGGCGAAGTGCTTGGCGGCATAAGCGACGGCAAGGGAGTGAACCCACATTTTGTCAAGCGCCATCTTGAACTGGGGCTGTCGCGCCTCATACAGGCTTTTGTTGGCGATGGCCACGACGATGCTCAGGGTCTCCTTGAACCCTAAACGCGGTATGGCCGCCTGAATGCTCCTGACCTCCCCATAGCCTTTGTAGACCGGGCTGTTGGCGACCGAAATCAGCCGCAGCGAGATCACCGGGTCCCGCTCCAGGATCTGCACCACCTCATTGACCGTTGTCTCCTGGCGCCGGATGGCGCTGCGCAGCTCGAAAACGACCTGCGGCATGGCCGGAGGCTGAACCTTGCCCGCGCTGAACTTCTGCAGGATGGTGCCAAAGGAGGTTTCAAGGAAATCCGACTGCTTCTTGTGCATGAAATCCGCGCCCATCCCCGGGCTGGATTCCACGAATTTCCGGAACCGGGGCACGAGGTCCGGGTCGAACTCCGCCCCGGCCCGCTCCTCGATCGCCGCCAGCGCCTCGCCGATGGCAAGCGCCTGCGGTCGCCGGGTGGTCGCGGTCAGATCGTCGAAGGCGTCAAAAAGGCGCAGGACCCGCGCCTCCAGGGGGATCTCCTCCCCGTGCCGGCCGTCCGGATAGCCGCTGCCGTCCCACGCCTCGTGGTGGTGCCGCACGGCGGCCAGAAGGGGCTCGAACCGTTGCGCCAGCGCCAGGATGCGGACCCCGGTCACCGGGTGCTTTTTCATGAGCCGCGCTTCGTCCAGGGAGAGGGGCGCTTTGCCGGTAACCTCACCGGGCGTACCGATCAGGCCGACATCGTGGAGCAAGCCCGCGAGGTAGAGATGGTACAGGTCGTCGTCGGCCATGAGGCCGGACGATTCGCAAAAATTAGCGGCCGTGTTGGCCACCCGTTCGGAATGTTGCCTGAGGCGCGAATCTTTCTCCTCCAGCATGGCAAGAAGCATCGTGGCGGTTTCCACGAGCTGGTCGCGTTCCTCTGCGCTGAGCACGGAATAGCTGTCTTCGGGTATGATGGAAATGCTCCTTGTCTGGGAGATGGATTTCTTATTTTACCCCACATTGCGGCAGGACGCAAAATTTTCGGCTCGCTGGGGATATGCGGCGCCCGATTAGGGTTTGACACCGTTGCACGATTTCCCTATGATCGCGGAGCACGTTTCATCTTGCTGAAGTGCTTCCGAAAACCCGAGGGGGCGCACACCGCTTTCCGTCCGCACCACCGCGGCCCCAGGGCCGACCCGCGAGCCGGTCGAGAGGCGTTTCGGACGGCGCTTCCTTTAGGAGCGACCCGCCATGAGCTCATTTGTTGCCCTGAACCTCGACTATGTCGAGGAGCAGTACGCCCTTTGGAAATCAGACCCCGCCCGGCTCTCTCCGGACTGGCGGTTTTTCTTCGAGGGGTTCGAGCTGGGCGCATCCGGCCGACGGCCGGCCGACGGCGACGGCGCCCAGGTGCTGCACCAGGCGCGGGTCCACGCCCTGGTCACCCGCTACCGCGAGCTCGGCCACCTCCTCGCCTGCCTCGACCCGCTCGAGGCCTGCCCGACCGAGCATCCTTTGCTCAGCATCGAGGCCTTCGACTTGAGCCTGGAGGACCTCGAGCGCCGCTTCATCGTCCCGGACTCCGCCCCGGCCGTAAAAGCGCCGCTCAAGGACATCCTTGCCGGGTTCCGCGAAACCTACTGCCGCTCCGTCGGGATCGAGTTCATGCACCTGCAGGACCCCACCGAGCGCCGCTGGTTGATCGACCGTATGGAGCCCGTGCGCAACCGGCCGGGCTTCGATCCGCCCGCCCGGCGCCGCATCCTTGCAAAGCTCGTCCAGAGCAGCGTCTTCGAGCGGTTTCTGAATACCAAGTATGTGGGCGTCACGCGCTTTTCGCTGGAGGGCGGGGATGCCCTGATCCCCGGACTCGATTTTCTCCTCGAGCGCGCGGCCGCGCTGGGCTGCCGGGAAATCATCCTGGGCATGGCCCACCGGGGGCGGCTGAACGTCCAGGTCAACATCCTCGGAAAGCCCTTCACCGACATTTTCAGCGAGTTCGAGAACTGCTACGACCCCGAGAACCTTGTGGGCGCGGGTGACGTCAAGTACCACACGGGCTACCTGAACGACATCCGCACCGCCGGGGGCGGCCCGCTGCGGGTGCTCATGATGAACAACCCGAGCCACCTCGAGGCCGTGGACCCCGTGGCCGAGGGTTTTGCCCGGGCGCGCCAGGAGATGGCCGAGGACGACGGCGGCCGGCAGGTGCTGCCGCTTCTGATCCACGGGGACGCCGCCTTCGCAGGCCAGGGGGTCGTGGCCGAGACCCTGAACCTCTCCCAGCTGGCCGGATACAAGACCGGCGGCACCGTGCACATCGTCATCAACAACCAGATCGGCTACACGACCCTCCCGGCACACGCCCGCAGCACGCGCTACTCCACCGACATCGCCAAAATGCTCATGGTTCCGGTCTTCCATGTGCACGGCGAAGACCCCGAGGCCGTGGTCCACGCCCTGCAGCTTGCCGCCGCGTATCGTTGGGAGTTCGGCAAGGATGTGGTCGTCGACCTGGTCTGCTTCCGCCGCTACGGCCATAACGAGGGCGACGAGCCCTATTTCACCCAACCCCTCATGTACGAGCGGATCCGCGAGCGGCCCTCACTTGAGAGCCTCTATGCCGGGGAGCTGATCGAGCAGGGGGTGGTGAGCGCCGCGGATCTCGAGGCGATGGCCGCAGCGGTACACGAACGCCTGAGCGCCGACTACGAGGCCATCCACGACAGCGTCTGCGTCTTTCCCGAGCCGCGCACCTACGAAAACTGGGCCCCTTACTCCGGCGTCTACTCGCCCGTCAGCCTCGACACCGGCGTGCCCAAAGACACGCTCCTCGCCCTCGCCCGCGCCCTCAACCAGGTACCCGAGGGGTTCAACCTGAACCCCAAGCTCGTCAAGCTCCTCGCCCGGCGCCGGGAAGCGGTCGAAAAAGGCGCCGGCATCGACTGGGCCAATGCCGAGGCCCTGGCCCTGGCGAGCCTGCTCGCCCAAGGGCACCCCGTGCGGCTGAGCGGCCAGGACAGCGGCCGCGGCACCTTCAGCCAGCGCCACAGTGTCCTGGTGGACACCCAGACCGGCGCCGCCCACACCCCCCTGCACCACGTCAAGGAGGGCCAGGCGGCCTTTGCGGTCTGGGACAGCCCGCTCTCCGAGGCCGGTGTGCTCGGCTTCGAGTACGGCTACTCGCTCGCCCGGCCCGAAGGGCTCACCCTCTGGGAGGCCCAGTTCGGGGATTTCGCCAACAACGCCCAGGCCGTGATCGATCTTTTCATCGCGAGCGGCGAGGCCAAGTGGCAGCGCCTGAGCGGGCTGACCCTGCTGTTGCCCCACGGCATGGAGGGGCTCGGGCCGGAGCACTCCAGCGCCCGCCTGGAGCGCTTCCTGCAGCTGTGCGCCGGGGAGAACCTCCAGGTCTGTCATCCCACCACCCCGGCCCAGTACTTCCACCTGCTCCGCCGGCAGGCCCTGGCCGGTTTCCGCAAGCCGCTCGTCGTGATGACGCCGAAAAGCCTCCTGCGCCTGCCGGCAGCGGTCGCCACGATCGAGGAACTCGTCAAGGGGAGCTACCGCGGCGTATTAGACGACCCCACCGCCGATCCCGCCGCGGCCTCGGTCCTCTTCTGCAGCGGGAAGATCTTCTACGAGCTCCGGCAGCGCCGCAGCGAGCTCGAGCGCACGGAACCTGCGATCCTGAGGCTCGAGCAGCTCTACCCGTTTCCCCAATCGCACCTGAAATTTGCCCTCAAGCGCTTCAAGGCCGTAAAGCACTGGGCGTGGGTCCAGGACGAGGCAGAGAACATGGGGGCCTGGCATTTCATCCGGCCGCGGATCGAGGCGGCCACCGGCAAGCCGCTGACCTTCATCGGCCGCCCGGAGTCTTCCTCGCCGGCCACCGGCTTCCCGCACATCCACCGCCGCCGGCAGGCGGAGATCATCGAGCGCGCCGTCGGCCCGAAGCCCTGAGGAGGGACCGCGCCCGCCGCAGGGTCGACGGGCGCCGGAACCATCGACACCCGGAAGAAGGAGAAAACATGGCGTTGGTCGCAATCAAAATTCCCAGCGTCGGGGAGTCCGTCACCGAGGCGCTTCTGGCCGAGTGGTTCAAAAAAGACGGGGACACCGTGCGCAAGGACGAGGCACTCTTCGTTCTGGAAACCGACAAAGTGACGCTCGAGGTCATGGCCGAGGCGACCGGAAGACTCGCGATCCAGGTGGCGGCCGGGACCACGGTCAAGATCGGTGCGGTGGTGGGAACCATCGACTCGGAGGCCACGACCAAAAGCCCGCCCGCGAAGCCGGAGCCCCCCAAGGCCGCGGCCCCGCCGGCCGCGGAAAAGGACCCCAAAGCCCCGGAACCGGAACCGCCCAGGGCCGAAAAGCCGGAGGCGGTCCCCGCGCCGGCCGTCCCACCCGCGCCGACGGAGCCCTCCCCGGCCGCCGCGTCGGCCCCCGATGGGCTGCCGCCCTCGGTCCGGCGCCTGGTGGCTGAACACGGTCTCGACCCGAGCCGCATCCGTGGCACCGGCCCGGCCGGCCGTATCACCAAAGGGGATGTGCTGCTTCATATCGAGACCACCCGATCGGCACCGGAAGCGGCCACACCGCATCCCCCCACCGCGCCGGATGAAGCGCCGGCCTGCCCCCCCTGCGAGGGGCCCGCAGAGGAGATCACCCGCAAGCCCATGAGCCCGATCCGCCGGCGCATCGCCGAGCGGCTGCTCAAGGCGCGCCAGAACACGGCCATGCTGACCACCTTCAACGATGTGGACATGAGCGCCGTGATCGCGCTGCGCCAGCGCTACAAGGAGTCGTTTCAGAAAAAATACGGTGTCTCTCTCGGATTCATGTCCTTTTTCGTCAAGGCGAGTGTCGAGGCGTTGAAGGCCATCCCCGAGATCAACGCCTTCATCGACGGGCAGGACATCCTCTACCACCGCTACTACCACATCGGGGTCGCGGTCGGCTCGGAGAGAGGACTGGTCGTCCCGGTCATCCGCCACGCGGACCGCCTCTCCTTCGCCCAGATCGAGCAGGCCATCGGCGGTTTCGTGGCCAAGATCAAGGAGAACAAGCTTCAGCTCGCCGATCTCGAGGGGGGCACCTTCACGATCACCAACGGCGGGGTCTTCGGCTCCCTCCTGAGCACCCCCATCCTGAACACCCCCCAGAGCGGGATTCTCGGCATGCACCGCGTCGACCGACGCCCGGTGGCCCTCGGGGAGGAGGTGGTGATCCGGCCCATGATGTACGTAGCCCTCAGCTACGACCACCGCATCGTCGACGGCCGCGAAGCGGTGACTTTCTTAAAGCACATCAAGGAGTGCATCGAAAACCCCGAACGCATCATGATGGAGATCTGAGCATGGCCGAGAGCGACGCCTACGACCTTGTGATCATCGGCAGCGGCCCGGGCGGCTACGTCGCCGCGGTGCACGCCGCCCAGCTCGGGCTGAAGACGGCCTGCATCGAGAAGCGGCCGCGCCTGGGAGGGGTGTGCCTGAACGTCGGCTGCATCCCGAGCAAGGCCCTCCTGGACTCGAGCGAGCACTTCCACGTCGCGAAATCCAGGCTGGCCGAACACGGGATCACGGTCGGCGAGGTGCGCATGGACGTCTCCCGCATGATGGCCCGGAAGGAGCAGGTGGTCAAGGATCTCACCGACAACGTGCGCAAGCTCCTGGAAAAGCACAAGGTCGCGATCCTGCCGGGCACTGCCCGGCTCACCGGCAAGGAGAGCGTGGAGGTGGCATCCGCGGACGGGAGCCGCACTCTCACGGCGCGGCACATCATCCTCGCCACCGGCAGCGAGCCGATCGCGCCGCCCGGCCTGGCGTTCGACGGGACGAATATCCTGAGCTCGACCGAGGCCCTCATGCTCGATGCCGTCCCGGAGCGCCTGGGGATTGTCGGCGGCGGCTACATCGGGCTCGAGCTGGGCTCGGTCTGGCGGCGGCTCGGCTCCCAAGTGACCGTGATCGAGATGCTCCCGGAGATCGCTCCCACCCTGGACGGCCAGGTGCGGCGCCGGCTGCAGGCGATTTTGAAAAAGCAGGGCTTCGGGTTCAAGTTGGAGACCCGCGTCACGCGCGCCGAGGCCGACGGCGGACGGGTGAGGGTTTCAGTGGCCTCCGGGGAGACAAGCGAGAGCCTGGAGTTCGACAAGCTTCTCGTCAGCACCGGCAGAAGGCCGCTCACCCGGGGGCTCGGACTGGAACAGGCCGGGGTCGCCACCGACCCGAAGACCGGGTGGGTCGCCGTGGATGCCCGCCTGCGGACGAGCGTCCCCACGATCTACGCCATCGGTGATCTCGTGCCCGGCCCCATGCTTGCCCACAAGGCCTCGGCCGAGGGACGGGCCGCGGCCGAGATCATCGCCGGCAAGGCCGCCGAGGTCAACTACGACGCCATCCCCTCCATCGTCTACACCGCCCCCGAGGTCGCCGGTGTCGGCCTGACCGAGGAGCAGGTCAAGGAGCGCGGGATTCCCTATGCCACGGGCGTCTACCCGTTTGCCGGGGCCGGCCGGGCCCGCTGCCTGGGGGAGACCGAGGGATTCGTCAAGCTGATCGCCCACAAGGCCACCGACCGTATTCTCGGGGTGCACATCATCGGCGCCCGCGCCGCGGAGATGATCGCCGAGGCGGTGGTCGCGCTCGAATTCGGGGCCAGCGCCGAGGATATCGACCGCACCGTTCACGGCCACCCGACGTTTTCCGAAGCCCTGATGGAAGCCGCCGCGGCCGTTCGCGGGTGACCGGCCATGCCCCCGGACCGGCCCCCGTCAGGCGCGCCCTCCCCTTCCGCGTCGCATGCGGAGGTCCAGCGGCGCAAGAACCGGGCGGCGCTGATCTCGATCGCTTCCAACTCCTTTCTGGTGGCCGCGAAGCTCCTGGTGGGTTTTCTGATCGGCTCGGTCTCGGTCATCTCGGAGGCCATCCACTCAGGGGTGGATCTGGTGGCGGCGGCCATCGCGCTCTACTCGGTGCGCACCTCGAGCAAACCCGCCGACCCGGGCCATCCCTTCGGCCACGGGAAAATCGAAAACATCTCCGGAACGCTCGAGGCCCTGCTCATCTTCGCCGCCGCCGGCTGGATCATCTACGAGGCCGCCGGAAAGCTGCTCCACCCCGAGGCGCTGGATGCGCCGATGCTCGGGGCGGTGGTGATGCTGATCTCATGCATCACCAACATTTTCGTATCGCGGATGCTCTTCCGGGTGGGCCGGGCGACCGACTCCATCGCCCTGGTGGCCGACGCCTGGCACCTCAGGGTCGATGTCTGGACCTCGCTCGGAGTCACGGTCGGGCTGGGGATTATCTGGATCGGGCAGCGGCTGCTGCCGGGAACCGATCTCTCCTGGATCGACCCGGTCTGCGCCATCGGCGTCGCGGTCCTGATCATCAAAGCGGCCTACGACCTCACCCGGCAGGCCGCCCGCGATCTCATGGATGCGAGCCTGCCGCCGGCGGAGGAGGCTTATATACGGCAGAGCGTCGAAGCCGAGCGCAGCGTCGTGAACGGCTATCACGCGCTGCGCACCCGCAAGGCGGGCCACTTCCGCTTCATCGAGTTCCACATCCAGGTCGCCCCCCAGATGAGCGTCGCCGACTCGCACGCCCTGACCCAGAAACTGTGCCGCGCGATCCAGACCCGGATCCCGAACGCGACCATCACGATCCACGTCGAACCCTGCGCCGGGGAGTGCTCGCCCGTGTGCATGGAGGGCTGCCTGGTGCCGGAGCCCGAGAAACCGAAAAAAGGAGGATCCACATGATCCAAGAGGTACAGGCAAAAAAGTTGAAGCCGGCCACGTTCATAGCGGAGCGGGTCACCGAAATCCGCGCTGCCGTCGGCGAGGGGCTCGCCATCAACGCTCTCTCCGGCGGGGTCGACTCCTCCACCGTCACCCTGCTCGGCTACCGGGCGCTCGGGAAGCGGCTCAAGACGGTCTTCATCGAAAACGGGCTGATGCGAGCAGGGGAGGCCAAGCGGGTGGTGGGTCTTTTCCGGAAGCTCAAGGTACCGGTCGAGGTGGTCGATGCGCGCGCGGAGTTCTTCGCAGCGCTCAAGGGCATCACCGACCCGGAGGAAAAGCGCGAAGCGATCACCCAGACCTTCTACCGCGAAGTCTTCGGCCGGATCGTGAAGGAGAGCAGGGCCCGGTTCCTGCTCCAGGGCACCATCCTGACCGATGTGGACGAGACCGTGGCCGGCATCAAGCGCCAGCACAACGTCTTCGCCCAGCTCGGGATCGACCCGCAGGAGGCCTTCGGTTACGGCATCCTCGAGCCCCTGCTCCAGCTGCGCAAGGACGGCGTGCGCAAGCTCGCCAAGGCCCTCGGCCTGCCCGCCGAAACCTATCAGCGCATCCCCTTCCCCGGCCCGGCCCTCGCGGCCCGGGTGATCGGCGAGGCGACCCCCGAGCGGATCGAGACCGTGAGAAAGGCCACCATTGTGGTGGAGCGCCATCTCGCCGGCACGCGGGCGTTTCAGTACCTCGCCATCCTGCACGCCGACCGCGTCACCGGCATGCGCGCGGGCAAACGCGAGTTCGGCCAGCAGATCGAGGTGCGCTGCTGGGACAGCCTCGACGCGCGCACGGCCACCCCCACCCGGATTCCCTTCGCCGCCCTCCAGGCACTGGCGGCGGAGATCGTCAAAAAGGTGCCGGGGGTGGTCAGCGTCACCTACAACATCGCCCCGAAGCCGCCCTCGACCATCGAGGCGGTGTAACGCGTCTTTCGGCCGCAGCGCCGTACCCGTTCCCAGTGAACCTGGGCATGCCGCGGCGCGATCATCACCGTTCCTGGGTGCGCAGGAGCTGGGGCAGGTAGCGCTGGGCGAGGAGATCGGAGCTCACCAGGCCGAGTACCCGCCCCTCCTCCACGACCGGCATGGCGGAGATGCGGTTTTCATCGAGGGCGCGCAGGATGTCTGGAATGCGGGAGCCGGGGGCGGCCGAGACCACCCGGCGGGTCATGACCGCCTCCAGGCTGCCCGAGGAGGCCCCGTCGGCCACGGCCCGGGTGATGTCCCAGGTCGTAAGGACCCCGGCGATCCGCCCCTCCGAGTCGAGCACGGCGATGATGTTGCCGCGGCCTTTGACGAGGAGTGCCGCCGCTTCCGTCAGCGAGGCGCCGGCCGCGATCGTGGGGATGGGCTCCATGATGTCCTTGGCCGTGCGCTCGCTCTCGCGCGCTGCGAGCCGGCGCAGGCTGATGCTCTCCGCCGCCTGGCAGGGCAGAAGATCGACGCTCTCGGCGAGAAGATCCACGAGCTCGGTCATGTTGCTGCGGATCGCCTTCTCGCGCCAGGCCAGCCCCGCCTCGAGTCGCTTTTCGGAGAGCTCAGCGAACCCGGCCGCATGCTCCTTGAGCCATTGGTCCACCGCCTCACGCTGCCCCAGCAGCGCCTCCGGGATCCGGAGCGCCGCAGGGGTGGGCAGGGCCTGCTCCTGCGCGGCGTAGATGACCCCGCCGGAATTGACCAGGTAGTCGGTTGCGATCATGACCCCCTTCTGGCGGAAGACCAGCTGCTCCATGCGGGTTCTGGCCGCCTTGCGGTTGGGGTCCGGCGAGTAGGTGTTGGCCCCCTCGACGATCAGGCGCCACTCCCCCATACGCGCGACGCTCATCGAACAGGGGTCGGTCGGCAGCACCCCCAGGTAGTTGAAGACCGGTGCGGCCGGGATAAAGCAGAAGGCGGATTCCCGCAGGAGGTTGTCGGCGTCGGTTGAAAAGCGGGTGGGGGCGCTGCCCCCCTGCGGCCGGATCTGCCCGTCGTACCAGGCGGCGCTCACCGTGCCGCGGGGCTTCCAGAGGGCCAGGAGCTCTGCGACCGGCAGACCGGCGGGGTCGAAGAGATAACCCTCGCGGTCGCTGACTCCCACGACCCGCACGTCCGGCAGCCGTTCGTTCAAGATGCGGGCGGCGTGGGCCCCCACGGCCCCGAAGCCCTGGATGAGGACGGTGACCTTCTCCACGGGCGGGACGCTCAGGCGCGCGAACTGGGGCAGAACGCTCAGGCGCGGCATGATCTCGAGCAGCCGCTCCAGGGCGATGACCACCCCGCCGGCCGCCGCGCCGAGCTCATCGATCCTGTTTCCGCCCATCTCGGCCGGTTTGGACACGGCGGTCTCCAACCCGTTTTCGATGGCGATGGTCTTCATGTCGGCGTCGTTCGAGCCGACGTCCGGGCCCGGGACATAGATGTCCCAGTAGCGGCGGATCAGGCGCGCAAAGCGCCGCAGGCACTCCGTGTGAACCGCAGCGGGGAGCCCCGGATCGGCCACGATCCCGGCCTTGCCGCCGCCGAAGGGCAGGTTGGCAGCGGCGTTCTTGAGGGTCATCCCGCGCGCCAGGTTGTGGATGTCGGCCGGGGTGATCCCGGGCTGAACCCGAACCCCGCCCATCGAAGGGGTCCCCATGGCGAGGTTGTCCACCACGAGGTAGCCGCCCACCTCGATGGCCGCGGCCTCGTCCCAGACGCACACCACGAGCTTCGGCCCCAGCTTGTCGCAGACGATCCCCATCTTGGCGAGAAGGTGCTCGTCCCGGTA
>JBFYWX010000146.1:0-7934 GCA_041310825.1 Desulfobacteraceae bacterium
TATCAAAAGTCAACCACCCCGTCCACCCCACGCATATGCGAAAGGATCGCCGACCATGACCTCTGTCGCCAAGTCCTGCCAACTTTACCGCCGGGCCGTGAAGCTCATCCCCGGCGGCGTCAACAGCCCGGTCCGGGCCTGCAAGTCCGTCGGAGCGGACCCGCTCTTCATCCGCCGCGCTGAGGGGGCCGTGATCGTCGATGCCGACGGCAACCGCTACATCGACTACATCGGCTCCTGGGGGCCAATGATCCTCGGCCACAACCATCCGGAGGTCGTCAAGGCCATCTCCCGGGTGCTTGGCCGCGGCACGAGCTTCGGCGCCCCCACCGACCTCGAGATCGAACTCGCCGAAATGGTGACCGCGGCCGTGCCGTCGGTTGAGCTTGTGCGCATGGTCAACTCCGGCACCGAGGCCGCCATGAGCGCGGCGCGGCTCGCGCGCGGGGTGACCGGGCGCGATCTCGTGATCAAGTTCGACGGCTGCTACCACGGCCATGCCGACACCCTGCTCGTGGCGGCCGGCTCGGGGGTGGCGACGCTCGGGATCCCCGGCAGCCCGGGGGTGCCGGAGGCCGTGGCCGCCCACACCCTCTCCCTGCCTTACAATGACAGCGTCCAGTTCAAAAAGGTGATGGACGAACGGGGAGGGGAGGTGGCCTGCGTGATCGTGGAGCCGGTGGCCGGCAACATGGGGCTCGTCTCCCCCGCCCGGGGGTTTTTAAGGACCTTGCGGCGTGAAACCGCCGCCCACGGTGCGCTTCTGATCTTCGATGAGGTCATGACCGGTTTTCGCGTCGCCTACGGCGGGGCCCAGACCCTCTACGGGATCAGGCCGGATCTCTCCTGCTTCGGGAAAATCATCGGCGGGGGGCTGCCGGTGGGAGCTTACGGGGGCCGGAGGAAGTTCATGCGCCGGATCGCGCCCCAGGGGCCGATCTACCAGGCCGGGACCCTCTCTGGCAACCCGCTCGCCATGGCGGCCGGGATCGCCACCCTGAAACAACTCAAGAAGAAGGGCTTCTACGAAAAGCTGGAGAACAAGAGCTCCATGCTCCTGGCGGGCCTCTCCTTGGCCGCCGTCCGGGCCGGGATCCCCGCGCAGCTCGACCGCGTGGGCTCGATGCTCGGGATCTTCTTCTGCGATCAGCCGGTTAGGAATTTCGAGGACGCCAAGCGCTGCGACCTGAAGCGCTTCGCGGAGTTCTACCAGGGCATGCGCCGCGAGGGGGTCTACATCGCCCCCTCGCAGTTCGAGGCCCTTTTCGTCTCCGCCGCCCACACCGACGCCCAGATCGAGGCCACGATCCAGGCGGCGGCGAAGGTCCTGGGGCAGCTTGGCCGTTGACCTCGCCAACACCGCCGTCCTCGACCCTGCCCGCAACCGGATCCCTCCCGGAGCGCGACGGGTTCACCTGATCGGTGTCTGCGGGACGGCCATGGGGGCGCTTGCCGCCATGTTAAAGGAGCTGGGCTGCGAGGTCAGCGGTTCGGACCACCAGGTCTATCCCCCCATGAGCGATTTTCTTGCCGGCCGGGGCATCCGTGTCGTGGAGGGCTTCCGGCCGGAGAACCTCGCGCACGCGCCGGATCTTGTCGTGGTGGGTAACGTCGTGACCCGTACCAACCCGGAGGCGGTCGAGCTCGCGCGGCGGGGCCTCGACTACTGCTCGATGCCCCAGGCCATCCACCGCTTCGCAGCCGCCGGCAAGCGCACCCTGATGGTGACCGGGACCCACGGCAAGACCACGACCTGCGCCCTGCTCGCCTGGATTTTGAAAGTTGCCGGGCGGAACCCCTCCTTTGTCATCGGCGGGATCCTCAAGAACTTCGAGAGCAACTACCGCCTGGGCGATGGTGGGGAGATCGTGCTCGAGGGGGACGAGTACGACACGGCCTTTTTCGACAAGGGGCCGAAGTTCCTGCACTACGTCCCGCACGCCACCGTGCTGACGAGTGTGGAGTTCGATCACGCCGACATCTACCGCGACCTTCCCCACGTGATGAGCGCCTTCCGCCGCCTCTCCGAGGGGCTCCCGCAGGGGAGCCTGCTCGTGGCCTGGGACGAGGACCCGAATGTGTCCGCGGTGATCGGCGGTACGCGGGCGGTGGTGCGGCGCTACGGCCGGCGCGAAGACTCCGCCTGGCGGCTGGGGTCGGTTTCGGTCGCGCCGCCCTGGACCGCTTTCGAGGCGCTCGCCTTCGGAAAATCATTCGGGCGCTTTCGTACCCGGATGATCGGGGCCCACAACCTATTGAACGCCCTGGCCGCCCTGGCCGTGGCCGATCACATGGGTGTGGGGGCGGAGGCCGCGGTCGAGGCGCTCGAGAGTTTTGCCGGGGTCAAGCGCCGGCAGGAGATCCGGGGCGAACGGGGAGGCGTGACCGTGGTGGACGACTTCGCCCACCACCCCACGGCCGTGCGGGCGACCTTGTCCGCCGTGCGATCCTCCTATCCCGGGCGGAGGGTCGTGGCCGTCTTCGAGCCGCGCACCAACTCCAGCATGCGCCAGGTCTTCCAGGCGGTCTACCCCGCCGCTTTCGACGACGCCGACTTGGTCTACCTCCGTCGGCCCTCCCGGCTCGATAAAATTCCAGCGGCCGAGCGGTTTTCCTCGGAGGATCTGGCGGCCGAGCTTGCCCGCCGCGGCAAGCCGGCCTGGTGTTTCCCGGATACCGACGAGATCATCGCCCACCTGCTCCCCCGGCTTGCCGTGGGCGACGTGGTGGTGATCATGTCCAATGGGGGCTTCGACAACATCCACGCACGGCTGCTGGAATCCTTGTAAAACGACGCGCATGGGCGGGGCGGTTACGAGGGGCCCCATCTGCTTTGTTCTGGTAAAAGTTACTGGAACACCTCTATTGCCCGTACCAAAACAGCCGTACCGCAGCGGGGTCCTGCCTGCGGGTACGCAATGAAACGCTCCGGCGCGCGGCCCCCGGCACGACCGACCCATCGCCGAAAACCGCGCTATCCCGCCTATGGGTGCAGTTCGTAGACCAGGATGCCGGAGGCACCGGCACCGCCGCCCACCGTGAAGCGGTAGTGTCCGGCCGGCAGCTGCATCAAGGCGTTTCCGCCGGCGTCCACCATATATTTCCCCTGCGAAACGGAATAGATGTGCTTGCCGATTCTCAGGTTCTGGTAGCCGTTCTTGGGGTCGTCGTGCTGGAATTTCTTGATGACGGCGGTCGAGCCGGCCGGGACTTTGAACTCCCCGGGCTCGAGCACCGCCTGGATGGCGCCCGAACCCGACACAACCCGCGTCCAGACGGTGTAGGGTCCGGATACCGCAAGGGCGGATGCGGAGAGAACGAACAGAAGGGCGCCTGCCAGTGCGAATTTGACCAGAATGCTCCTTTTCATACTGCGGATTCTCCTTCCCTTTTTAGGATGTGCGACACGGGTTTTATTAATTCTCATCATAGAATACCCGTCTAAACCTTGCCCCAGATTTTGTAATTGAAGGCGTAGTTTTCAGCCTCAGCCGCTTCCTTGACGGCGGAGCGAACCTGCTTGTAATCGAAGGTGTAGTCGTATTTTTGGCCGAAAAGGGAGGACCGCTCGTCGACGACTCCCTCAAGCCCGCCGGTGCCGGCGGCAAACGAGGACTTCTTCGAACCGACGCCAGGACCGAGATCGGATCCCCCCGCTCCGAGGCCGGACTTGCGCTCCGTCAGCATTTCCGTGAACCTGACCTCGCGGGTATCCTCGTCGACCCTGAAACGCGCCGTGTACAAGAGTTTCTGCCGTGACAGAAAGGCCTTCCTTTCGGCAATGACGCACTCCAGGCTGAACACCTCTTTTTTCGACTGAAACTCCCCGATGCCGTCCGGCAACCGTTCCCGGACCCTCTGTAAAATTCGCTCCTGTTTCATCAGTGCAGCCCTCCTTCTTTTCTAAAATCACGCAAATCGTTGCCGGCCGCGGGCCAGGGGGGTGTTCCGTCTCTCCCGGGCCGGGCCAACGGGGGGTCTCATGGTATTTCGACACAAATTCCCAAATCTTTAAACCGATCGGTGGCAGTGAGCCTTCTTTGTGATTGCACCCGATGTCTTCCCTCTATATAGTGCCGCCAACCGCCTCGGCCGTTCAGCGGGTCGCAGCGACGAGGCGCCTGCGCGGCTTGGAAGGAGCGGATTGCTACCAAAAAGGTATTATTATGATTGATATTTTCTTGTCCCCGAAGCGCTATGTCCAGAAGCCCGGTCTGCTCGATGAACTTGCGGACTTCCTGCCGGAGTTCGGCCGCCGCCCAATGATCCTGGCGGATGAGACCGTTCATGCGATCATCGCTCCGCATTTTGACCGCCGCCGGCTTCCACCCCGGTTTACTCCCTATCTCGCCCGTTTCGGTGTCGAATGCAGCCTTACGGAAATTGCGCGCCTGGAGGGAATGGCAGCCGACGAACATGTCGATTTCATCGTCGGCACCGGGGGCGGAAAGGCCATCGACACGGCCCGGGTCGTCGCCCAGAGGCTCGACCTTCCGCTCGTCACCCTGCCGACCAGCGCGGCGACCTGCTCGGCCTGCTCGTCGCTCTCGGTCATCTATGAAAACGGGATCCGCCGGGACACTCTTTACGGCAAGAGCGCCGAGCTGGTCCTGGTGGACTCGGCCGTCATCGCCGCCGCTCCCGCCCGGCTCCTGGCCGCCGGGATGGGGGATGCCCTGGTGAAATTCTACGAGGGGTGCCCGACGTTTGAAAAGACCGCCGGACCGCCGCCCTCCCTGCAGGCGGCCTACAACCTCTCGGTCCAGATCCGGGATGGGATTCTGACACGCGGCCTGGAGGCAAAGCGCGATGTCGACGCCGGACGCGTCACCCCCGCGGTGGAGGAGATCATCGAGGCCAACATCCTGATGGCCGGGGTCATCGGCGGGATCGGTGGGGCGACGTTCCGGGTCGCCCTCGCCCACGGGCTGCTTTACGGGATGACGGTTTTGCCCGCCGTCCGCCGCCATCTGCACGGCGAGATGGTCTCCTACGGGCTGATCGTGCAGTTGTGCCTGGAAGAAAAAAAGGAAGAGGCGCGACGGCTGCTCCCGTTTTTCCGGCGCTTGGGGCTGCCGTTGGCCTTGGCGGAGATAGGGATCGCCGACCTTGAGGACCCCCTGTTCCGCGAGGGGCTGCGCCGGACCTGCGCGCCGGGAGGCAGCGCCCACAACATCTCCGTGCCCGTCACCGCGGCCTCCCTCTTGAACGCCATGCGCGAGGCCGAGGAGCTGATCGGCTGCCTGCCACCCCATTGTTCCGATTGACCTCAGGCCGCCTCGCGCTCGCGCCGGGCCAGTTCGTTCCGCACGGCCAGCCCGATCTTTTCGATCGAATAGGGCTTTTTGACCAGCGGCCCGGCGCCGAGCTTCTGGGCTTCCTTGACCCGGTCCGTTTCCGAGAACCCGCTGGTGATGATCGCTTTTTGCCGGGGGTTGAGCGCGTGGATCCGCTTGAAGGTGTCCAGACCGTCGATTCCCGGGGGCATGATCATGTCCAGGATCACAAGGTCCGCAGGCTTGGAGGCGATGTAGCCGACGGCCTCCTCGCCGCTGCCGACCGCATCCACCCGGTAGCCCAGTTTGGAGAGCATTTTGGTTGTGATCTCGCGCTGGTCCCTGATATCGTCGACCACGAGCAGTTTCTCCCCGCGGCCCCTGTAATCCTCCATCGACACCGCCGCCTCGCTGCGCAACTTGACCCTGTGGGTGAACGGGAAATAGAGGTTGAAGCGGCTTCCGCGCTGCGGGGCGCTCTCCACCTCGATGTAACCGTTGTGGTCTTTGACCGTTCCCCACACGACCGCCATGCCGAGACCGGTCCCGCTTCGTCCCATCACCTTCTTGGTGTAGAACGGCTCGAAGATGCGGGACATCTCCTCGGGTGGGATCCCGATGCCGGTGTCCGCCACCGTCAGGACACAATAGTCCCCCGGATCCGTCTGGTCGTACCCGTTGAGGGGACGGTCGATGTACCGGCTGGCCGTTTGGATCGTGATTTTCCCGCCTTCCGGCATGGCCTCGGCCGCATTGGAGACCAGGTTCATGAGCGTTTTGGAGAGGTGGTGCGGGGAGCCCAACACGTTCAAGAGCGTGGCGTCCAGCCGTTTTTCGATTTCGACCGCGGGGTGGAACTGGAGCAGCTTCCGGTGCTCCGGGCTGAGGAGGTATTCGTTCACGACCTCGTTCAGGCTCACGATCTCGGAAACCGGCACCCCGCGGCGGGCGAGGGTCAGGAGGTCCTGGACGATCGCGGCCGCTTTCTTGCCCGACTCTTGGATGGTCTTGAGCGGGTCGGCCATCGGGTGGTGGGGGGGGAGATCGAGCAGCAGGAGCTCCGGATAGCTCACAACGCCGGAGAGGATGTTGTTCAGGTCATGGGCCACGCCCCCCGCGAGGGTGCCGACGGCCTTCATCTTCTCGGCCTGGAGGAGCTGGGATTCGAGCCGCTTTTTTTCCGTTTCGGCCTGCTTGCGCTTGGTGATATCCCTGGCGACACCGATGATGCCCGCCACCTCGCCCCGTACGTCGAGAAAAAAACTGTTCTGGATTTCGGTCCAGACCTCCGCCTCGTCCCTGCGGATCATCTTGATTTCAAGGTTCTGAAGATCGAAGGGCCGGTTTCCGTTCTGCTGGAGCCGTTCCACCACGCGTTCGACCTTCCGGGCGACCAGCTGTTGGGAGTCGGGGGCCAGCAACTCGGCCACCGGGTGTCGCAGCAGCTCCTCCGCCGGGGTCCCCAGGAGCTTCTCTACCGAGGGGCTGAGATAGGTGAATTGAAGTCCGAGGTCCACCGTCCAGATGACGTCGCTGACGTTTTCGGCAAGGAGTTTGTAGCGCTTTTCGCTGTCGCGCAGCGCGGCCTCGGAGGCCTTGCGCTCTTCGACCTCCGCGCGCAGGCTTGATTTGGCCTTGATCAGCTCCGCCCGCTCCGCGTTCAGTTTGCGGGCGGCCAGCTCCTTTTGGCGGCTCGTGCTCTCGAGCCCCCCCACCAGGGCCGCGACCGAAAGCGCGGTGCCCGCATTCAAAAAAAGAAAGCTCGTCCCGGCCGCCACGGCCCTTTCCAACGTCTGGAAAAGCGCGCCGGAAGACTCGAGGTGCCCGGCCGAAACGAGCCAGCCCAGCCCGGCGAGAATCGCCGCATTGAACCCTGACGTCAGCAGGGCCGCCTTCAACCCGAGCAGCACGCCGGCCAGCACGGCGGCCGAAAAGAGCCAGGCGGGGCCGCCGCTCAGGATCCCGACCCTTAGAATGATGAAAAGACCCACAAAATAGATGAGTGCCAATACGGCAAGGGCGCGGTATTCGAACCTGACCCTCTGAAACCGCAGACAGAGCAGGAGGACCAGGTAAGCGCACGAGTCGACCAGGGCGAGATCCCACAGGCCTTCCTCGAAGGCAAGGCGCATGGCGGGCAGATAGGCGAAGATGGAGAGCCCGAGACCTGATATGAGGAGTGACTTCAGGATCCGCTCACGCCAGAAGGCAAGACCCCGATCCGCCATATCGTGGTGGATCCCCAGCATCGGTCTGAGTCGCTCGAGAATCTGCAAGGATATGGATTTGGGAAGCATCATCGTTTTAAGAGAAAGCCGGCCGGCATGCCCCGCTTTTTCTGATTATCGGTTTCCGTGCGGCCGACCTTTAGTGTTTCCAAATGGACGCCGACCCCACAATTCCTTGCCGCCTCAGCCGTTTGGCATGCGCATTCCACCTGCGGGTGCTTCCGGAGAATTGCAAGGCGGGGTGTCAGCCCCTGCCGGCTTGACACCCCGCCGCCATTCCGTTAACCTATCTTGTCTTAAGGGTTAACCAAATAGCGTCTTACCCCGCCGCGGCGGGGATTTATCAGCAATTAACTTGCCCTTTTACGGTTGCGGTCGTGAAAACAACCAAAAATATATCTACTTGAAATAAATACATAAAGCTCGAAGT
>JBFYWX010000150.1:0-17114 GCA_041310825.1 Desulfobacteraceae bacterium
CTGTTGAACCGGGCGCTGGCCGTGCTCGACAGCTTCCTCGTCTCGCCGGCCGTGCGCCGCAGGCATCTGGCCGCCCTGCACGCACGCCTGGCTCGCTTCCACCTGACCCGGCTCGACGGCCGCGGCGGCCGTGAGGCCTTCATCCGCAGATACCTCGCGGAGGTTCCCGACGACGAGGAGGTTGCCGCGCAGTGGGTTCTGGAGATCGAGCAGGGGGGCGGCCTGACCGAGGAAGACCAGGGGCTGGCCGCGCACCTGGCGGCCGCTCACCCCCGGCATGCAGGGATCCAGCAGACCCTGGCGCGCATGTACCTGACGCAGGAGTCCACCGACTACCCCGCCCTGCAGTGCTACCGCCGGGTTTGCGCGCGGGCGGACGCGCCCGACCCCGGGTTTTGCCGCGCGGTCGCGGCCTTGCTGCGGACATCCGGCCGCCGCGAGGACTGGTCCCGCCAGCTCGTCCAGCGGTTTTTCGGCGCTGCGCCCGCCCCGCCGGCGCCGGCCGCCGAGCCGGTTCCCGACCTCCTCCCGCCGCCGGCCGCGGTCCCCGGGGGCCGGGTGGCCGCGGCCGCCGCTGCGGCACCGGCCGAGGACGACGATGAGGGCCTCTTCCGGATGAGTGCTGCGGCGGATGAAACGGACGACGATGACGAAACCGACACGCGTCCGAGCCTGCTGGCCGCGGCCGGCGAGGGAATCGCCGTGCTCCGGGATCGGACGGTGCGCCTTACGGCCGCCACCCTCCGCTCCTCGGCCGGTGTCCTGCAGCGGGTGGCCCGGGGCATGGCCGTGCTGTGCTGCGCTCCCCGGGGTCGAGGGGTCGGCCTCGTCGGGCTGGGGGCGGTTGTTCTCGTCGGAGGCCTTTGGCTTTGGGGGGAGGGCCTTCACGTGCTGCGGGAGGACGGGGAGTCGCCGACGGCCGTTGCCCCGCCATCCGCTTCCGCCCCGCTGATGATGGACCGCTTCACGCTGCAAGTGGCCGCTTACCTGAAAGCGGAGCATGCGGTCAAGTTCGTGGAGAGCTTGAGAAGCCGGGGGCTCGATGCCTATTCAACGGAAACCGCCAGCGGGGGCAAGACCTGGTACCAGGTGCGCATCGCGCACTTTCCCGACCGCCAGTCGGCGCGGGAGCTCGGCAGCCGCCTGAAGCAGCAGGGCGTGATCGAGGATTTCTACGTCACCCATTACACCCGCTGATTCTCGCGCGCCGACGGAGGTCTGCATGACCGCCTCATCCGGGTATAGCCAGCAGCTCCTGCGGAAGCCTTCACCGGCGCCTGACGGAAAAACGCCCCCGGCCCCGCAGGAGACTCCTTCCGAAAAGCAGACCCCGGAGGCGGAGCCCCTGATTCTTTGCCGCGAGTGCCTTCACCCCATCACGCGGGGCCCGGAGCGCATCCGCGTCGCCGGGGCGCACCGGCACACCTTCGCCAACCCCCACGGCCTCGTCTTCGAAATCGGCTGCTTCCGGCGCGCCCCGGGGTGCGGCCAGGCCGGCCCGGTTAGCGACGAGTTCTCCTGGTTCGCCGGCTACACCTGGAGGGTTGCCCTTTGCGCCGCCTGCCTCATCCACCTGGGGTGGGTGTTTCGATCAACCGGCGGAGAGAGCTTCCACGGCCTGATCCTGGAACGGCTGATCGAGACCGACGAAAGACCGCATAGGGCATAGGGCAGAGGGCAGGAGGCAAAGATGAGGGGGCAGAGAGCATGGGGTCAACTGCCATGGAATTTTTACCACTTTGACCCTAGGCTCCATGCCCTCTGCCCTCTGCCCTCTGCTCGATGTTTTTTTTGAGGGCGAGCTGCCGGTATACTTCCAACGCCTGGGACCGGGTCTGTTCGATCGTGCCCGAATTGTCGATCACATGGGTGGCGCGCGGCCGCTTTTGCTCGAGAGGCATTTGCGAGCGGATGCGGTCGAGGGCCTCGGCTGGGGTCAGGCGGTCCCGCTTTACGAGGCGCTCGATCTGGAGCGCCTCCGGCACATGGACGACGATCACCGCATCGAGGGCGCGGTCCATGCCGGCTTCGAACAGCAGCGGCACGTCCAGGATCACCACGGCGTCGGGGGCTGCCTGCCGGATCGCTTCCAGGCGCCGGGCGGTCTCCTCCCGCACCTCGGGGTGTACGATCGCCTCGAGCACCCGTCGCTCCTGCGGGTCGCTGAAAACGATCGCCCCCAGCCGCCGCCGGTCGAGCTCACCGTCGGGCGCTAGGATGCCGGGGCCGAAATGGGCGAGGATCTTCCTATAGGCAGGGGTTTCCCGCCGGACGAGCTCGCGCGCGATCCGGTCGCAATCGATGAGCTGCGCTCCGGCCTCGGCCAGCACGGCGGCGACCGTCGACTTGCCGCTGGCGATTCCTCCGGTCAGTCCGGCGATCACCATGATGTCGACCTCCCTTTTCAAAACAGCCGTCGCAGGACTCGGCCCGGGGGGCGGGCGTCCTCCGCGGGGAAAATCCTATGCGAGCGCTGCGGGCTTGTCAATTGCAGCTGCCCCCCGGTTGCACTGCCGCGATTCGATCTTACATTTCGTTCTCATTCGGATGCTTTGGAAAATCCGAGATCATGACAATTCAGGAGGAAACCCATGGCCAAGGAAAAACTCAAGATGGCCGCCGACGTCTGCTCCTACGTGGACGAGAAGAAAAACCAGGTCCACCTCGAAATCTGCGTTCCCGGCGTCAAGAAACAGGCCATCGATCTCAAGATCCGCGACGACAGCTTCAGCCTGTTCGCCCCACGGGACGACTTCGACTACGTGGCGGCGGCGGCGTTTTGCTGCCCGGTCAAGGCGAAATCCGCCAAGGCCAACTACAAGGACGGGATGCTCAAAGTGAGCCTCAAGCTCAAAGACCCCATGGCGGGCGCCCACACCGTCGCGATCCGTTGATCGTCCGCAGCCCTCCCCCCCATCGCCGCAGGCAAATCAGCGCCTGCGGTTTTTTGGGGGCTCCTCCCATTCCGCCTTTCTTATCGCCGGGGGGCTCCTCGGGTCTGACCGGCGTCCGCCGTCCTACTGCCAAAAAACCATTTGACAACCACCGTCGGTCTTGGCTAAAAAAGCCGAGGTCTTTCCTGACTTTTTAGGTCGACAAAGAGTCCCTCAGCCGGCGGAAGGATGCCGCGGCATGGTGCCGATCACGCCCAAGAAAAATCAGTACGCCCTGAGGGCGGTGTTCGAGTTGGCGAAACGCCGGGGGGCGGGGCCGACCAAAATTTCCCAGATTGCCAAGGCTCAATACATCCCGGTCCCGTTCCTTGAGGTGATCCTGAACAAGTTGAAGCGCAGTGGGCTGATCGACTCCAAGCGCGGTTTTTGCGGCGGCTATACCTTGAGCCGCTCCCCGGAGCAGATCACGGTCGGCGACATCATGAGCTTTCTGGACGGCCCGACCGCCGCCATGGAGTGCGCCGCGTGCACGGAGACGTCCAACTGCCCCTCGGGGCGCCGCGGTTGCGCGTTCTCCTCGATGTGGAACCGGGTCAACCGGGCGATTCTCGCGGTCTACAACGAAACAACGATCCAGGACCTTTTGGACAGCGACATGCGTATCAAGGCCCAACGGCGCCGGCGGCCACGGCCAGCCGCCGCACGACCACAAGGACACCGCTTATGACTTCTCATCGATCGTTTCCGTCCCGGGCTGGAATCCTCTTCACCGCCGCCGCGGTGCTGATGCTCGCGGCCCTGACCGGCTGCACCAGTGCGGCCAACTCATCCGGCACGGCGGAGGCGCCCCGGGCCGACATCATCCGCATCGACGGCCTCTCGCAGTTCGGCCCCTTGGAGCGGCCGGCGGTGGTGTTTCTGCACGAAAAGCACACGCAGGCCCTGGCCCCGAAGCAAAAGGACTGCGCCGCCTGCCACCTGCCCGTGCCCGATAAGAAGTACATGTCCACCAAGTACATGCGGTTGAAAGACGAGTCCAAGACTCAGGTGATGGAGGTCTACCACTCCCAGTGCATCGACTGCCACCGCCAGACGACCGCCGCGGGCGAAAAGAGCGGGCCGGTGGTCTGCGCCGGCTGCCACGCCGACAAGCAGATCCCTTCCTCCTGGGCCGACATCGGCCTGGACAAGTCGCTGCACTACCGCCATGTCAAGGCTCAGGAGAACAAATGTGAGGCCTGTCACCACCAGTTCGATCCGGTCGCCAAGAAGCTCGTCTACACCAAGGGCAAGGAGGAGACCTGCCGTTACTGCCATCTGGACCGGCCGGTCGAAAAGGTGAGCTCCTTCCGCCAGGCCGCCCACGACCAGTGCATCGACTGCCACCGCAAGAAGCTCGCCGATAATAAGGACGCCGGCCCGGCCACCTGCAGCGGCTGTCACGACGCCGGACTGCAGAAAAAAATAGCGAAGGTCAAGGAGATCCCACGCCTGATGCGCGGGCAGTCCGATGCCACTCTGGTTCAGGCCGTGGCGCGCGACGGGCAGAAGCTCGATGCCGCCACCCGCGCCAAGGTGGTCCCCTTCAACCATATCGCGCACGAGGCCGCCAACGACACCTGCCGGGCGTGCCACCACGCGGCGATGAGCGCCTGCGGCACGTGCCACACGCTCCAGGGCTCCAAAGAGGGCAAATTCGTCAGTCTGCAGACGGCCATGCACCGGGTGAGCGCCCAGCCGAGCTGCGTGGGGTGCCACCAGGCCTACCTGGCCGACACGCGCTGCGCCGGCTGCCACGCCGCCATGCCTCCACGGAACCCCCAGGACGTCTCCGGCTGCGCGAGCTGCCACGTGCCACCCCCGGCCGACACGTCGCCGCAGGCCGATCCCAAGCTCATCGCGGCCGCTCTCCTTGAGGCGCGTCGGGCGGTGAGGGCGACTCTTGCGGACGACGCCGTACCGGAGACCGTGATGATCAAGGCCCTGAGCAACGAGTACGAGCCGGTCAAGCTGCCGCACCGCAAGATTGTGCACGCCCTCCAGAAGAACCTCACGGAAAGCAAACTGGCAGCCTATTTCCACCCGAATCCCGGCACCCTGTGCCAGGGCTGCCATCATCACAGCCCGGTGTCCGCCAAGCCGCCGGCCTGCGCGAGCTGCCACGGCAGGTCCTTCGACGAACGCAACCTCTTCAAACCGGGGCTGCAGGCCGCCTACCACCTGCAGTGCATGGAATGCCACCACCACATGGGGATCGAGAAGCCGGTCGCCACGGATTGCACCGGGTGCCACAAGAAAAAGCCTTAATCTGAAACCGGTTCATCAACGCCTTTGAGGGACAGCGCCATGTCAATTTCACGCAGAACGTTTCTCGGCTGGTTGGGCGCCGCGGGCACCGGGACCGCGGTGGGCCGTCCGGCCCATGCCGCCGGGACAGCGAGATTCGCCGGGCATCCGGACGCCCTGGGGGTGCTCTTCGACGTCACCCGCTGCATCGGCTGCCGCAAGTGCGAGGAGGCCTGTCAGAAGGTGAACGGGTTGCCCGCCCCCGAGAAGCCTTTCAGCGACCTGACGGTGATGGAACGCAAACGGCGGACCGATGCCCGGGCCTACACGGTGGTCAACCGCTACGAGAACGTGCCCGGCGCGCGCGGGCCGCTCTACCGCAAAATTCAGTGCAACCACTGCCTGGAGCCGGCCTGCGCCTCGGCCTGTTTCGTGGTGGCCTTTGATAAAAACAGCAACGGGGCCGTGACCTACGATGAGTCGGTCTGCGTGGGCTGCCGCTACTGCATGATCGCCTGTCCCTTCGAAATCCCGGCCTACGAGTACGACCAGGCCTTCACCCCGCGGGTCATGAAGTGCACCTTCTGCCACCCCCGTCTGCTGGAGGGCAAACTGCCCGGCTGTGTCGAGATCTGCCCGGCCGAGGCCCTGACCTTCGGGAGGCGCCGCGATCTGCTGCGCATCGGGCGCGAGCGCATCGAGAAGTTCCCCGGCCGCTACCTTGACCACATCTACGGCGAGACCGAGATGGGCGGCACCGCCTGGCTGACCCTCTCCGGGGTGCCTTTCCGGGAGCTCGGGATGCGCGAAGATCTGGGAACCGTCGCCGCACCGGAGTTGACCAAGGGCGCCCTCAGCGTCGTTCCGATCGTGGCCGGGATGTGGCCGGTGCTCCTGACCGGGATTTATGCCATCAGCCGGCGTCGGGAGAAGATCGCCGGGGAGGAGAAGGCGGCGGCGGTCGCGGCGGCAGTGGCAAAGGCCCAGGCCGAAGCCAAGGCCAAGCTGGCCGCGGCCATGGCCAAGGCCGAGAAGGAGAAGCGGGCGGCCATCGAGAAGGAAGTCAAGAACGCCCTGGAGCAGGCCGCCAAGGCCAGAGCCCAGGCCAGTGAGGCGGCCGCGGCGGCCGAGCCCGAAAAGAAGCCCAGCTGAGGAGGGACTCAGATGCCTGTGCCCAAGTTTGCCATCCAGAAACCCGCCCTGACGCCCTTCAATGTGGTGGCCGGGATCATTGTGGCGGTCGGCCTGGTCATCACGGTGATTCGCTTCACCCAGGGGCTGGCGGCCACGACCAACCTCTCCGACTACAACCCCTGGGGGATCTGGATCGGCTTCGACCTTCTCGTCGGGGTCGCGCTGGCGGCCGGAGGCTACGTGACCTCGGCGGCCTGCTACATCTTCGGTCTGAAGCGCTTTCACTCCGCGGTGCGGCCGGCGATCCTGACCGGGTTCCTGGGCTATGCCCTGGTCGTGCTGGCCCTGCACTACGACGTCGGCCGGCCCTGGCGCCTGCCCTATCCCTTCATCGTTCAAAGCGGGACGACCTCGCTGCTCTTCGAAGTGGCGGCCTGTGTCGCGCTCTACCTGACGGTGCTCTTCATCGAGTTCTCGCCGGCTGCGATGGAGTGGCTGGGGTTGAAGCGGGCGCGGCGCATCGTGATGCGGCTGACCCTGGTCCTCACCATCTTCGGGGTGGTGCTCTCGACCCTGCACCAGTCCTCGCTCGGCGCCCTGTTTCTGATCGCGCCCTCCAAGCTGCACCCGCTCTGGTATTCGCCCTACATCGCGCTCTTCTTCTTTGTTTCGAGCATCATCGCGGGCCTCTCCATGGTGATCTTCGAGAGCACGCTCGCCCATCGCTATTTTCACGACAAGATGGATGCCGAGCATCGGGCGCAGGCGGACGGGGTGGCCCTCGCGTTCGGCAAGGCCGCCGCCTGGGTCCTGGCGGGCTATTTCGTCATCAAGGTCATCGGCATCGCCCAGGCCGACACCTGGTCCTATCTCGCTACCGGCTACGGGGCCTGGTTCCTGGTGGAGCTCCTGGGCTTCGTCCTGCTGCCCTGCTATGCGTTTGCCATCGGGGTGCGGGAGAAGAACCTGAAAGTCATCCGCTGGACGGCGGCCTGGTCGGTGCTCGGGATCGTGGTCAACCGCTTAAACGTCGGCCTGATCGCCTTCAATTATCACCTTCCCTCCAGCGAGCGGTATTTTCCGCACTGGATGGAGATCGCCATTTCGCTCTTCGTGGTGACGATCGGGGTTCTGGCCTACCGCTTCATCGTGACCCACATGCCGATCCTCTACGCGCACTCGGACTACGACGCGCATTAACGGCGGCATCGCATCGAGGATAGATCCATGGACAACGCGATCGTCACGCTGCATGATTTCATGCTTCGCACCGAAAGCATCACCTACCTCCTGGTGGTCGTGGTGCTTGTCAGCTTCCCGTTCTTCTGGCGGTTTTTGACCGACCGGGAAGAGGACGCCGTCCAGCCGGACACGGAGCACGGGCCGGACCAGCATCCGTGAGGCGTCCAGGAACCATTTTATCAGGGTGAAGGAGTGGCCCATGTACGAATTCGTAACCGGTCCGCTGGCCTGGCTGGTCTTTGCGGTTTTCTTCATCGGGATCATCGTGCGCCTGGTTCGTTACGTGCGCGGTCTGGACTGGAAGCTCGATCGGGTGACCTATTCGGTCCACACGGCCTACGGGGTGCGGGGGGCGGTGCGCTCCATCCTTTTTTGGCTCGTCCCCTTCGGCACACAGAGCTATCGCAACAACCCCGGCTTCACTCTGGCCCTCTTCGTTATGCACGTCGGGCTGATTGTGACCCCGATCTTTCTGCTTGGGCACAACATCCTGCTGCAAGAGCGCTGGGGGGTGAGCCTATGGTCGCTGCCGGGGGGCGTGGCCGATTTTTTGACCATCGCGGTCATCGTCTCGGCCCTGCTCCTGGTCATGCGGCGGGTCGCCCTGCCGGAGGTGCGCATCATCACCAGCGCCTACGACTACCTGTTGCTCGCCATCGCCGTGGCCCCCTTTGTGACCGGGCTGATCGCGCGCTACGCCTTCGTGAACAGCCAGCCCTGGCTGATCGTTCACGTGCTGTGCGGGGAGATTTTCCTGGTGGCGATCCCCCTCACCAAGCTCTCGCATTTCGTGCTCTTTTTCGCCACCCGCGCCCAATTGGGAATGGACTATGGGATCAAGCGCGGCGGCATGAAAGTCAAAGGGATCACCTGGTAGGAGGATAGCATGCCCGAAGGAGTTCTGTGCAATAAAAACAAGGTGAACACCCTGGAGCATCTCCAGGCGCTTCTGGCCGACAAAAGCGGCAAGCAGTACTACCAGGAGATGAATCAGCTGGAGGTCGACGCCAAGGCCCTCTGGGACCTCGTTCAGAAGACCTGCAAGTCGCGTATTCGCACCTGGCTCGAGATCTGCACCCACTGCGGCCTTTGCGCCGAAAGCTGTTTTTATTATCTGGCCAACCACCGCGACCCCCGGCAGGTGCCCTCCTATAAGATCCAGAGCACGCTAGGGCAGATCGTGCGGCGCAAGGGGCAGGTGGATAACGCCTTCATGCAGATGGCGATGGACACCGCGTTTTCCAAGTGCACCTGCTGCACGCGTTGCGGGATCTACTGCCCGCTCGGGATCGATATGGGGGTGATGTTCAGCTACCTGCGCGGCCTGCTCTTCTCCCAGGGCTTCACCCCGTGGGAGATGAAGATCGGCACGGGCATGCACCGCGTGTTCCGAGCGCAGATGGATGTCACCACCGAGGATTGGGTGGAGACCTGCAACTGGATGGCCGAGGAGACCGCCGACGAGTGGCCGGGGATCGAGATCCCGGTCGACAAGGAGGGCGCCGATATTCTCTACACCGTCAATGCGCGCGAGCCCAAGCACTACCCGGAGGACATCGCCCAGGCGGCCATCCTTTTTCACATCGCCGGCGAAAACTGGACGGTGCCGAGCGAGGGTTGGGAGGAGACGAGTCTCGCCATGTTCGCCGGCGATTGGGAGGCCTGCAAGATCCAGGTGGAGAGCGTTTACAGTGCCATGGCGAAGCTCAAGCCCAAGCGCATGGTCGTGACCGAATGCGGCCACGCCTACCGCGCGACCGTCATCGAGGGCCCCTACTGGGCGGGGCTGCCGAGCGGCAAAACCCCCGTCGAAAGCCTGCACTACGTAGAATGGGTGGCCGAGGCCCTGCGCACCGGTAAGCTCAAGATCGACCCCGCCAAAAAGATCAAGGAGCCGGTGACCTACCAGGACTCCTGCAACTACATCCGCAACGGCGGCCTCTGGGAAGCCGCCCGCTACATCATGAGCCAGATCGCCGAGGACTTCCGGGAGATGACGCCCTCGCGCGAGCACAATTTCTGCTGCGGCGGGGGCGGGGGCCTGAACGGGATCGGCCGCTACCGCGAGCAGCGCAACATCGGCCTCAAGGTCAAGCGCGACCAGATCCTCGCCACCGGCGCCAAGCTGGTGGTGGCCCCCTGCCACAACTGCTGGGATGCGATCCGGGATCTTGAAGAGGTCTACGAGGTCGGCATCCGTTGGAGCTTCTTGAAGCCGCTTTTGATCAATATGGTCGAGGTGCCCGCGCACCTGCGGGCCGAGGAGTGAGGTCCATGAACACCGTGATGCTTCAATCGGACGGCACCCTGATCCAGCGCGACCAGTCGGTCGAAGCCGATCCCCTGGTGGTTTTGGGCCACCAGGTGGCGCTGGATCGGGACTACACCCTGCGAAGCTTCTTCAAGATGATCGAACGCTACCCGGTGTTCGGCAAGCTGAACGCCTTCCTGCCCGAATGCCTGGAGCAGTACCGGGGCTGCCCCGGCGGGGAGTGTGTCGCCCCCGGCGTCGGCCGCCTCGAATTCTATAAAACCGTGGAGATGATGGGGTTTCCGGGCGAACCCCGGTTGGAGATTTACCACACGCTCTGCGGTGTCCAGGGCCAGAACACCTGCGAGATCAAGGCCTTTCCTCTGGAACAGCTGCTCGACATGCCGGTGAGCATCGGCAAGTTGAAGCATGTGGTCTTCGGCGACAAGGTGGATGTGCTGGAGTTCGATACGGTCTTCAACCTGTTCGAGTTCATCGAAGGGATCGTCTGGCAGTTGAGTTTTCACCGCAACCCCCACGCGTGCACTCTGAGGAGATGACCCATGTTTAAAAAGCTGCTGTTCGCCACCTCGGCCTCCCCGGTCTGCGACAACGCCGCCAAGGTGGCCTTCGACCTCGAGATGAAGTGGGAGGCGAAGCTGATCGTCTTCCACGTGCTGGGGGTGCCCGGGAGGGGGTTCAACCTCCAGGTCACCGATGTCCGCACCGGGGAGCGGGAGGAAGTCAGCCCGGACTACATCGACTGGGTCAAGGAGGAGATGCGCACCACCTACGGGACGCTGCTCGAGGAGAGCAACGCCGAGATCGCCACGGCCGTCGGCGACCCTGCGCGGGAGATCCTGCGCATCGCCCGCAAGGAGGACGTCGACATGATCCTCATGGGGGCGCACACCCGCGAGGAGGACATCGGCGCCACCCGCCATCGGGCGGTCGCCGGCAGCACGATGCGCAAGGTCGCCAAGGCTGCGCGCTGCCCGGTCGTCATCGTGAACCGCCCCTGCACCACCTGCTGGCGGCTGTTCTCCAGTATCGTGATCGGCACCGACTTTTCAAAGGCCGCGACCTCGGCCTTCCTCTGGGCCTTCAAGCTGGCCCGCGAGGTAGGTGCCAAGCTTCACATTTTCCATGCCGTCGACATCGCCGCCGAGGGCTTCACCCAACCCTCCGGGCAAAACGCCATCGAGCAGCGGATCAAGGAGTCCCGCCGCCGGATCGAGCAGACCTATCTGCCCAAGCTGAAGGGATTCGACGCCTTCAGCGTCGAGGTCTGGGAGGGGATCCCCTACGTGGAGATCCTGAAGTTCGCCCGAGACCGCCAGGCCGACCTGATCGTCATGGCCCACCACACCCGCGAGATCGACCCCGAAGCGGCCGAGCTCGGCAGCACCGTCGAACAGGTGGTGCTGCGGGCCGCTTGCCCGGTGGCGAGCGTCAACCACCCCGACAAGGTGGCCGATCTGGTGTGAGCACCGGCCCCGGCCGGGACCCGACCCACCGGAGCGCGATGACGGGAGCTGTTCATGGCGAAAACCATCGTGTGCGTCGATGACGATCTCGACATGCGGATCTTTCTGGCGGCCGTGTTGAGGAGCAGCGGATACATTCCGATCCCGGCCCGCAACGCCCTCGAGGGCATGGAGAAGGTCCGCGAGAGCTCCCCGGATCTGGTGATCATGGATGTGATGATGCCGAAAGCGGGCGGGGTGACGATGTTCCGCGAGCTTAAAAGCGACGAGCGCCTGAAACACATCCCGGTGGTGATGCTGACGGGAGTCAGCGAAAAGGCCTTTTCCCACCACGTCCGGATGGTCAACCTGCGCATCGATGACCACTTGCCGCCGCCCGACGCCTACCTCGAAAAACCCCTGAACCCAGACACGCTGATCGCTGCGATTCAACGGCTGTTACCGTAACCGGGGTGCCGGCATGGATGAGACCCTTCTCCTGGCAGATGACGAGGAAGGCATCCGCCGCGTGCTGGGCATTGCGTTGGCCGACCTCGGCTTCCGGGTGCTGACGGCCGCCGACGGGGTGGAGGCCCTGGAGACCTTTCGCCGCGAAAAGCCCGCCATCGTGCTGACCGACATCAAGATGCCGGGGCTAAGCGGCCTCGATCTGCTCGGCCGGATCAAGGCGGAGCGGCCCGACACCGAGGTCATCATGATCACCGGTCACGGGGACCTCGAACTCGCCATCGAAAGCCTCAAGCTCGAGGCCACCGATTTCGTCACCAAGCCCATCAACGACGACGTCCTCGGCATCGCGTTGAAGCGCGCCCGGGACCGGATCGCCATGCGCCGGCAGCTGAAGGCCTACACCGAAAATCTCGAAAAATTGGTGCGCCGGCAGGCCGCCCGCCTGGTGGAGGCCGAGCGGCTGGCGGTGGTCGGCCAGACCGTGGAGGGCCTCTCCACGGCGTTTCGCGACATGGCGGGCGATCTCGAGGGCAGTGTGCGCTACTTCAACGACATGCCCTGCTTCGTCTCCGTCCACGACCGCCATCTCACGATCCTCGCCGCCAATCCGCTCTACCGCGAACGCCTGGGGGAGATGGTCGGCCGGCGCAGCTGGGAGATTTATGCCAGCCGCCGCGATGCGCCCTACACCTGCCCGGTGGCGCGCACGATCGAGACCGGCATGGGCCAGCGCAGCCCGGAGGTCATTGCCTACCGCGACGGCAGCCAGTCGGCCGTGATGGTCCACACGGCGCCGATCCGCGACAGCCGCGGGGAACTCGAGCTGGTGCTCGAATTCGCCATGGACATGTCCGAGGTCGAGCGCCTGCGCGAGGAGTTGCAGGCGACTCAGGATCGCCTGATGTCGCTCGGCCTGATGGTGAGCTCGATCTCCCACGGCGTAAAAGGCCTCCTGACCGGGATGGATGCCGGGGTCTACCTGGCGCAATCGGGTCTGGCGCAGGGCGACCTGGACCGGGTCCGGGAGGGGGTCACGACGGTTCGGCAGATGGTGGCGCGGATCCGCGGAGTGGTGCTCGACGTGCTCTACTTCGCCAAGGAACGGCCCCTGGAGCGCCGGCCGGTCGACGTGCGCGCCTTCACCGACGGGTTGCTGGCCGCCGCCGGCCCCAAAATCGCCAAGCGCGGCATCGGCTTTACGACCGAGATCGCTCCCGAATTGGGGGAATTCGAGGTCGACGAAGCGGTCGCCGCCCCGGCGATCCTCAACCTGATCGAGAACGCGGTCGACGCGTGTGCCGAGAGCCCCGGCCGGCCGGCGCACCGGATCACCTTCCGGGTGCAGACCACGCCGCACGAGGTCGTATTCGAGGTCGAGGACGACGGTGTCGGCATGAGCCCGGAGGTCCAGGGCAAGGTTTTCGACCTGTTTTTCTCCTCGAAGGGTCGGGCCGGTACCGGCCTGGGGCTGTTCATCACCCGCCAGGTGATTTCCCAGCACGGCGGAAAGATCACGGTCGCATCCGTACCCGGATGCGGATCGTGCTTCCGCGTCAGCCTGCCGCGCTGTGCCGCGCCGCCGGCCCCCGGCGGGGAGGAGTCCCGCTGATCCGCCGCGTGGTTGCAATCCCGCCGGCTTTTTTATATCCTGATTCCGATCCCGGCGCTGCGGCGCCCCCGTGAGTCCGCCGCGGCCGTTCAGGTCTTTCCCCTGCGGATAATGTCCCGATGCGACTGATTCACCATATCCGAAACAGCCTCGCCGCCAAGCTTATTCTGAGCGCGGGCGCCATCCTGCTGGTCACGATCTCGACCTGGTCCTATTTCAGTATCGCCTACCAGAAGAACTACCTGCAGCAGAAGGCCGTGGCTCAGACGGAGCGACTCGGCCACACCATCAAGCTCGGCGCCCACTACGCCATGATGCTCAACTCCCGGGACGACATCAACCAGATCATCAACAACATCGCCCGCCTGGAGGAGATCCGCAACATCCGCATCTACAACAAGGAAGGGGCGGTCAAGTTCACCAACCGCCTGGAGGAGGTGGAGCAGGTCACCAACATCAAATCCGAAGCCTGCTACATCTGCCACCACTGGGACCCGCCGGTCGTCAACGTGGGGTTGAGCGAACGGACGCGCTTTTTCACGGGGCCCGACGGCCAGCGGCTGCTCGGGGTCATCACCCCGATCGAGAACGAGCCGGGCTGCTCCACCGGCGGGTGCCACTTTCACCCGGCCGATAAGAAAATCCTCGGCGCCCTGGACGTGGTGGTGTCGCTCGCGGAAACCGAAACCGAGATTCTGTTCATGGAAAAAGGGGTCATCGGGTTGGCGCTGCTCGCCTTCCTGGTGACCTCGGCCATCATCTTCGTCTTCGTGTTCCGTTTCGTCAACCGCCCCATCCAGAAGCTGATCGCCGGCACCCGGGCCATCTCCCACGGCGACTATTCCGGCCGGGTCGAAGTGGCCCAGCAGGACGAGATGGGCCGGCTGGCCGAGGCCATGAACTACATGTGCCAGGAGATCGGCGAAAAACAGGCGGAGCTGAACCGGCAGCGCAACGAATACGAGAAGCTCTTCAACACCGTGCCCATTATCATCACCGTGCAGGACCGCGACTACCGCCTGGTGAGCTTCAACCGTGAGTTCGCCGACCGGTTCGGATCGGCCCCGGGCGATTACTGCTACCATGCCTACAAGGGGCGTTCCAGCAAGTGCCCCAACTGCCCGGTGGAGAAAACCTTTCAGGACGGGCAGCCGCACTTCAGCGAAGAGTCGGGGGTCAACAAGGACGGGTCTCCGGAGTACTGGGTGGTGAAGACCTCCCCCATCCGCGATGCCGAGGGCAAGATCGTTGCCGCCATGGAGGTCAATCTCGACGTCACCCAGCACAAGCTGCTCGAGCAGCAGCTCGAGAAGTCCGAAAAGAAGTACCATGAGATTTTCAACAACATCCCCAACCCGGTCTTCGTCCTGGACGCCGAAACGCTGGAGATCCGCGACTGCAACGAGGCGGTTCAAAGCGTCTACGGCTACGCGCCGGGCGAAATCCTGCGCCGCTGCTTCGTCGAGCTCTTTCCGGAGGACGAGCAGCCGCGCTATGTCGCCAAGGTGCTCCGCTCGAGCGTCATCCACCAGGCCCGCCAGACCCACAAGGACGGGCGCACCCTCTTCGTCGACATGTGGATCTCACCGGCCGAATACCCCGGCCGGCGGGTGCTCCTGGTCACGACGAGCGACATCACCAAGCGGCTGGAGACCGAGCAGCACCTGATCCAGGCGAGCAAGATGGCCACTCTGGGCGAGATGGCCACCGGTGTCGCCCACGAACTCAACCAGCCCCTGGCCGTGATCAAGACCGCCAGCCGCTTTTTCATCAAGAAGGTCCGCAACCAGGAGCCCATCCCCGAGCCCATCATCGCCACGCTCTCCGAGGAGATCGACAGCCATGTCGACCGGGCGACCCGGATCATCAACCATATGCGCGAGTTCGGCCGCAAGGCCGACCGGCAGATGGGCCCGATCCAGGTGAACGATGTGATCCGCAAATCCCTCGACATCTTCAGCCAGCAGTTGAAGGTCCGCGGGATCGACGTGGTGTTGGACCTGTCGGAGCCCCTTCCGCTCGTGCGCGCCGACGCCAACCGCCTGGAGCAGGTGTTCATCAACCTGCTCATCAACGCCCGGGATGCCATCGAGGCCAAGGTGGAGGCGTCCCCGCTCCTGAAGGGTGGGAAAACAATATTTCTGACAACGGCGCCGCAGAACGGCCTTGTGCAAATCGAAGTGCGCGACACCGGGCTGGGGATCCCGCAGGCGGTCATCTCCAAGATTTTCGAGCCCTTCTTCACCACCAAGGAGGTCGGCAAGGGTACCGGGCTGGGGCTTTCCATCAGCTACCAGATCATCCAGGAGTTCGGCGGGAGCATCCGGCCCGAATCGCGCGAAGGCCAGGGGGCGGTGTTCATCATCCGCCTGCCGGCGGTGTAAACGAACATGGACAATCGCATTCTGCTGGTCGACGACGAACCCGGAATCCGCAAGGTGCTGGGGATTTACCTGGCGGACAAGGGCTACGAGGTGACGACGGCCGAAAACGGCGAGGACGCCCTGCGGCTTTTTCGGGAGGCGGCGCCGGCCATCGTGCTGACCGACATCAAGATGCCGGAAATGGACGGCATCGAGCTGTTGCAGCGGATCAAGACCGAGCGCCCGGACACCGAGGTCATCATGTTCACCGGCCACGGGGACATGGACCTTGCCATCATGAGCCTCAAGCACGAGGCCACGGACTTCGTCACCAAGCCGATCAACGACGAGGTCCTGGAGATCGCCTTGATGCGCGCCCGCGAGCGGATCGAGATGCGGCGGCAGCTGCGCGAGTACACTGAGAAACTCGAGCGGCTGGTGGAGGAAAAGGCGCGCCGGCTGATCGAGGCTGAACGCCTGGCGGCCGTCGGCCAGACGGTGGCGGAGCTGGCCCACACGATCAAGAACATTGCCAACGCGCTCACGGGCGGCATTTTTGTTCTGGGGAAAGGGGTGGAGCTCGACGAGAAGGACTACCTGCACCAGGGCTGGCGCATGGTTTCCGAAAACGTGGAAAAAATTAAAAACCTCTCCCTGGACATGCTCAACTTCGGCAAGTTCGCCTCGCTCGCATTAGAGTCCGGCGACCCGAACCGCCCGGCGGCCGAGGTGGTGCGGTTGATGGCGAGCCGGGCCCGCGAGCAGGGGGTCGACCTGACCGCGGCGCTTGACTCCACCCTGGCACCGATGGTGTTCGATCCCGGCGCGATCCACTGCTGCCTGCTGAACCTCGTCGGCAATGCCATCGACGCCTGCCGCCTGAGGGAAGAGGAGGGAGCCCCCCGGCGCGTGGTCGTCGGCTCGCGGCCGGCCGCGGACGGGGGGGTGGAATACGAGGTGTCGGACTCGGGCGGCGGCATGGACGAGGCGGTCCGCCGTCGGCTGTTTCAAGGGATCTTCAGCACCAAGGGCACCGAGGGCACCGGCATCGGGTTGATGATGACCAAGCGCATCGTCGACCAGCACCAGGGCGAGATTCGCGTCGCGAGCCGCCCGGGGCAGGGGGCCACCTTCACGATCCGCCTGCCGCCGCATCCCCCGCACCGCTCCGGATCCCAGCCCCCGGCGTCCACGGTCGATTCGCCGTGAAAAGGATGCCCGGCGTCGGTGCTCCCCCTGAAGTCCGCTCGCATGCGATCGACGCGCGCGAGCGGCGTCACCCGCCCGTGAGGCTCGCCTGGTCCATCTGGAGCCTCGGGGCGGTGTTCTACCTGATCGCCTTTTTTCACCGCCTGGCCCCGGCGGTCATGACCCGGGAGCTGATGCAGGATTTCGGTA
>JBFYWX010000186.1:0-7160 GCA_041310825.1 Desulfobacteraceae bacterium
GAGCGGGTCTTCGACCCGCAGCGCGTGGCCATGATCCCCGATCACTTCGTGCCCAACAAGGACATCGCCTCCGCGATCCAGGCCAAGGAGCTGCGGGAGTTCGCGTTGGCCCACCAGCTGCCCTACTACTTCGAAGTGGGGCGCATGGGCATCGAACACGTGCTGCTGCCCGAGCAGGGGCTGGTGCTGCCGGGGGATGTGATCATCGGCGCGGACAGCCATACCTGCACCTACGGCGCCCTGGGGGCCTTCGCCACCGGCGTGGGGTCGACCGACCTGGGCGCCGCACTGGTCACCGGCAGGACCTGGTTTCGCGTGCCCGCATCGATCCGTTTCGTTTACCGCGGGGAGCCGGAAGCCTGGGTCGGAGGCAAGGACCTGATTCTCTACACCATCGGCCGGATCGGCGTGGACGGGGCGCGCTACAAGGCGATGGAGTTCACCGGCCCGCTGATCGAGCGCCTGCCCATGAGCGATCGGTTCACCATGTCCAACATGGCGGTCGAGGCCGGGGCCAAGGTGGGGATCATCGCCCCCGATGCCGTGACCGAAGCCTATGTCCGGGGCCGCGCCAAGCGCGATTACACGTTCCACCGTTCGGACGAGGATGCGGCCTACGAAGCGGTGCACGAATGGGACCTCACCGGGCTGGAGCCCCAGGTGGCCTGCCCCCATTTGCCGGAAAACGTGAAGGGCGTCAGCGAACTGCGGCAGATCCGCATCGACCAGTCCGTCATCGGCTCCTGCACCAACGGCCGGCTGGAGGACCTGCGCGTCGCGGCGAAAATCCTCAAAGGCCGCAAGGTGGCGCCGCACGTGCGCTGCATCGTCGTCCCCGGAACACCCGAGGTCTGCCGCCGGGCCCTGGACGAAGGCTTGTACCAGATCTTCATGGATGCGGAAGCGGTCATCTCCACCCCGACCTGCGGGCCCTGCCTGGGCGGTTACATGGGAGTCCTGGCTGCCGGCGAGCGGGCGGTCTCCACCACCAACCGTAATTTCGTCGGCCGGATGGGCCATGTGGAGAGCGAGGTCTACCTTGCCTCCCCGGCGGTTGCCGCCGCCAGCGCCGTGGCCGGGCGCATGGCCCACCCCAACGACATTTAGACGAGGCACGTGATGAGGTCAGACATGACAATCCGAGGGACCATCTGGAAATTCGGCAACGACGTCGACACAGACGCCATCATCCCCGCGCGCTATCTGAACACCTCCGACCCGGAGGAGCTGGCGCGCCATTGCATGGAGGATGCCGACCCGGCCTTCGTCGGCAAGGTCAAGCCCGGCGACATCATCCTCGCGGGCAAGAACTTCGGCTGCGGCTCCTCGCGCGAGCACGCCCCCGTCGCCATCAAGGGGGCCCGGGTCGGCCTGGTGATCGCCGAGTCCTTCGCACGGATCTTTTACCGCAACGCCTTCAACATCGGCCTGCCCATCCTCGAATCGGCCCAGGCCGCGGCGGAGATCGGCGAGGGAGACGATGTGGAGGTCGACATCGAGACCGGCGTGATCGTCGATCACACCACCGGGAAACGCTACCAGGCCACGGCCATCCCGCCGTTCATGCAGGAGCTGCTGGCGGCCGGCGGCCTGGTCCCCTACGTGCGCCGCCAGCGCCAAAAGGCAGCGGGCTAAACTTAGAATAGAAAGAGAGCTCAATCATGGCCCCATCCGCATCGCACCGAATCGCCGTCATTCCCGGGGACGGGACCGGCCCGGAGGTCGTCCGGGAAGCGCTCAAGGCTCTGGGCGCCGCCGCGACCCGCGAAAACCTCAAGTTCGACTTGCAACACTACGACCTCGGCGGGGAGCGCTACCTCAAAACCGGGGAGATCCTGCCTGAAAGCGTATTTGCCGAGCTCGAGCAGATGGACGCCATCTTCCTGGGCGCGATCGGCCATCCGGAGGTCAAGCCCGGGATCCTGGAAAAGGGGCTGCTGCTGGAATTGCGCTTCCGCCTGGACCAGTACATCAACCTGAGGCCGGTAATCCTCCACCCCGGCGTGGAAACACCCCTGAAAAACAAGGGCCCGGCGGAGATCAACTTCGTCGTCGTGCGGGAAAACACCGAGGGGCTCTACACCGGCGGCGGCGGTTTCCTCCGAAAGGGGACGGCCCAGGAGGTGGCGATCCAGGAGTCGATCAACACCCGCCACGGGGTCGAGCGCTGCGTGCGCTTCGCCTTCGAGTATTGCCGGCGCCGCAACCAGCGCAAGAAACTCACCTTGTGCGGCAAGACCAATGTCCTGACCTACGCCTCCGACCTCTGGGAGCGGGTCTTCCGCCAGGTGGGCGCCGAATACCCCGATGTGACAACCGACTACGGCCACGTGGACGCGGTCAGCATGTGGATGATCAAGAACCCCGAATGGTTCGACGTGATCGTGACCGACAACCTGTTCGGGGACATCATCTCGGACATCGGCGCCATCATCCAGGGCGGGCTGGGCATCGCCGCCGGCGGGAACATCAACCCGGAGGGGGTCTCGATGTTCGAGCCCATGGGGGGCTCGGCGCCCAAGTACACCGGCCAGAACGTCATCAACCCTCTGGCCTGCATCGGGGCGGCGGCCATGATGCTTCACCACCTGGGGCAGCCCGCGGCCGCGGTGCGCATCGAAGCCGCAGTCAAAAAAGTGGTGGCGCAGGATATCAGCAGCCTGGCCTCCGGCCAGATGGGCAAGAGCACCACCGAGGTGGGGGACCTGGTCGCCGGGTACACCGCTGCGGGGTGATCCGACACCAAGAGCCCTGATACGGCAATGAGGAGGTTCTGAGAATGGCGGCAGCAAAAAGAATCCGGATCCGGGAGGTGGCGCCGCGCGACGGGTTCCAGTCCTGGCCGGAGTTCGTCCCCACGGAACATAAGCTCGAAGTGATCCGCCTGTTGGTGGCGGCCGGGGTCCAGGAGATGGAAACCACTTCTTTTGTCAGTCCGAAGGCCATCCCCCAGATGCGGGATGCGGCCGAGGTGCTGGCCGGGGTGCCGCGCAGCGGCTGCATCCACAGCCCGCTGGTGCCCAACCTGAAAGGGGCGACGCTCGCATTGGACAGCGGTGCGGACCAGCTGGTGGTGGTGATCTCCGTGAGCGATGCCCACAACCTGGCCAACGTCCGGCGCACCGTTAAGGAGTCGTTGACCGATCTGCAGTCCATTTTCGAGCTCGCCCGCGAGCGGGGCAAGCCCGTGGCGGGCGCCATGGCGGTGGCCTTCGGATGCCCCTATCAGGGGGATGTGCCCGAGGACGATGTCTACCGGCTGGCGGAGGCCTACATCGCCGGCGGCGCCGCGGCCATCGTTCTGGCGGACACCACCGGCATGGCCACGCCCCCCCGGGTGGTTCGGCTGGTCAAGGGCTTTGTCCAGCGCTTCCCGGGCGTCCCCTATTCGCTGCATCTTCACAACAACCGCGGCACGGCCATGGCGAACCTCTATGCCGCCCTGGAGGCCGGGGCCGACACGTTCGATGCCGCGCTGGGCGGCATCGGCGGCTGTCCGAACGTACCGCAGGCCGCCGGAAACCTCGCCACCGAAGATGTGGTTTTCATGCTGGAGGACATGGGCTGCGACACCGGCATCGATTTAATGAAGCTCATCGCGGCCGCCCTCCGGCTGGAAGCGATTCTCGGACGCACGCTTCCCGGGCAGGTCATGAAGAGCGGTCCCCGGGACCCGAAGCTGGCGGCCGCAATCTGCGCCCAGACCCACTGACACCGAAAACCTCGCCCGCGGGCGAAGAGGAGCACCCATTATGCCTTTGAGCGGATTGAAGGTGCTGGACTTGAGCCGGGTCGTTTCAGGACCTTTCTGCACCATGCTGCTGGCGGATTTGGGAGCGGACGTCGTCAAGGTCGAGGCGCCCGACGGAGACCCCTCGCGGGTGACCGGGATCGTGGGTGCCGGCGAGAATCCCTATTTCGTCAACCTCAATCGCAACAAACGGACCATCACGATCGACATGAAGCCGGAGCGCGGCAAGGAGATCGTGCGCCGCATGGCCAAGGCCTCCGACGTGCTGGTGGAAAACTTCCGGCCCGGGGTCATGGACCGGCTGGGGCTGGGCTATCCGGCACTCAGCGCCCTGAACCCCTCCCTGATCTACGCGGCTGTATCCGGGTTCGGCAAAACCGGACCCTACAAGGGCCGGCCCGCCTTCGATTTCATCGCCCAGGCGATGTCCGGCTTCATGAGCTTGAACGGCGACCGGACCATGCCGTATCTGAGGGTGGGGATTCCCATCAGCGATACGATCGCCGGCTTGTACGCGGCCTTTGGGATCCTGGCGGCCCTGCGGGTGCGGGAGAAAACCGGGCGGGGCCAGGAGATCCAGACCGCTATGGTCGACGGGCTGATCAGCATGTTCACCTTTGCCGCTGGGGCCTATTTCAGCACGGGTGAGCTGCCGCCGCGCAACGGCAACGATCACATGGTGGTCGCCCCCTACGGCTTGTTCAACGCCAGCGACGGACCGATCGCCATCGCGCCCAGCACCGAAAAGAACTGGCAGCAGCTGTGCGGGGCGCTCAAATTGGAACACCTGATGTCCGATCCCCGCTTCGACAGCGCTGAAAAGCGCCGGGAGCACCGGCCCGAGATCAATGCGATCGTGGAAGCGGTGATCGGCAGCCGCACCCGGCAGGAGTGGATCACGCAGCTCAATCAGGCGGGGGTTCCCTGCGGGCCGGTGAACAACCTGGCCCAGGCCTTCTCCGACCCCCAGGTGCTGCACCAGGAAATGGTCATCGAGTCGGCCCAGCCCGGCGGGCCGGTCAAAATGCCGGGCTTCCCGCTCAAGCTGTCGGAGACCCCCGCCCGGCTGTACAAGCCCTCCCCCCAGGTCGGCGAACACAGCGTCGAGGTGTTGCAAGAGCTCGGATATCATGAGAAGGAGATTCAGAGCCTGATCCAAGATCGCGTGGTCGCGGCGTCAGGCTAAACCCAGGGGCGGCACCGGCCGAGTCGGCCGGTCCTTCAAGGTCGTAAGGACCTTGTCATCGAAAACCGTTTGGAGGAAGCCATGAAGACAAAACGTTGGGGGTGCGCTCTGGTCGGCGCGGCGCTGCTGGTGTTTTTCACCTTGCCGGTGGTCGCAGCCGAGATCAACATCGATGTCAACAACACCATGAAACCCGGAGGAGCGGAAGAGGCGGCCATCAAAAAATTCAAGGAAGTGATCGAGGCCAAATCCAAAGGGCGCATGCAGATCAAAGAGTTCATGAGCGGCCAACTGGGCAGCGAAGAGGCCGTGCTCGAGCTGATGAAGATCGGCCAGACCCAGATGTCGCTGACGGGCGGCATTTTCCGGTCGATGTTCTCCAAGCAATACGACCCGATCAGCATTCCCTTCTACCTGCCGACCTGGGAGGCGTGCCGGGCCTACTTCGACGGCCCTCTGGGCCAGAAAATCAAGGACTTGGCAGCGGAGAAGGGCGGCATCATCGATTTCGGGCCACAGAAGCGCGCGGCGCGGCACATGACCTCCAACCGCAAGATCGAAAAGGTGGACGACCTCAAGGGGCTCAAAATGCGCGTACCCTCCGTGCCCATCTGGGTGGATGTCTGGAAGGAGCTCGGCACCCTGCCGACGATCGTCCCGGCGCCGGAAATCTACCTCGCTATGAAAACCGGCCAGGTGGAGGCCCACGAAAACACGCTGGTCGGCCCCTATTCGCGCAAAATGTGGGAGGTGCAGAAGTACATCATCCTGACCAGCCATGTCTACTTTCCCTGGCACTGGACGGCCAGCAAAGTGTGGTTCGACAAGCTCTCCCCGGCGGACCAGAAGCTGATTCGGGAGGCCGTGGCCGAGGCGATCGCGGTCGGCGAAAAGGCCGAGGACGACATGGACAAGTTCTACGCGGAGGAGCTGAAGAAAAACGGCATGGAGCTCATCACCCCGGATCTGGCGGGCTTCCGGCAGAAGGCCAAGCCGGCTATCGACCGGGCGCTCAAAGATCTGGCGCCGGAGGTCGATGCGGAAGTCAAACGCGTTTCCGGTCTCAAGTAGCACGATTTGCAATTCACCCCCACCCATCCCTCTCCCCCGGATCGGGGAGCGGGGTGGATCGAGGGGGCTGCTTCACGGCCACTACCCTCTTAAGACGTTTCATGCCGATGCCATCATCAGCAGCGGATGGCGGAAAGAAGGCGGGCCCATGCACTGGTTGGTACGCGCCTACGATGCCGGCGCATTGCTGAGCTTTGTTGCCATGATGGCATGCGTGCTCCTGGAGGTGGTGGCCCGCAACATCATCCACTTTCCGACGACCTGGGCCGAGGAGCTTTCGCGGTTCATGTGCGTCTGGACGGTGTTTCTCGGTTCGGCATCCGCCTGGTATCGAGGGGCCCACATCGTGGTCAACGTTCTCCCGCGGAGGCTGAAGAACCTTCCCAAGAAGCTGGTGATGATCCTGATCCATCTGCTGAGCGCCGCTTTTCTGATCTGCGTCTGGGCCGGGTCCATCCAGATCATGATCTCCCACTACCCCAACAGGACCTCCGCCCTGGAAATCAGCATCAGCTGGTTCTACCTGGCCCTGTTCGTGGGGACGACCGGAATGCTCGTGTTCCACCTCCAGCAGATGATCCGGACCATCCGAATGGACGCGGCCGCCGGCTTTCCCAAAGGAGTCTGAGGTGAGACCATGCTGACTCTGATCTTTTTCATCGGCGTGCTGATGGCCCTGTTCATCCTGGGGGTCCCGGTGGTCGCCTCGATCGGCCTCACGTGCCTGGCGGTGCTGTGGTATGAAAACGGCCTGGCCAGCATCCCCGTCTCGCTGCTGCCCTTGAAAATGATGCACGGGGTCAACAACTTTGCTCTGCTGGCCGTGCCGTTTTTCATCCTGGCGGCCAACATCATGAACAAGGGCAGCGTGACCAAGCGGATTTTCGACTTCGCCAACTCCCTGGTGGGGCACCTGCGGGGCGGGCTGGGGCACGTCAACGTCCTGGCCAGCATGATTTTTGCCGGCATGTCCGGCACGGCGGTGGCCGATGCGGCCGGCTTGGGCGCCCTTGAGATCCGCGCCATGCGGGACCAGGGCTACCCCTTGAAATTCAGCACGGGCATCACCGGCGCTTCTTCGGTGATCGGCCCGATCATCCCCCCCAGCGTGGCCATGGTGGTCTACGGCTGGCTGAGCGATGTCAGCGTGGG
>JBFYWX010000261.1:0-3818 GCA_041310825.1 Desulfobacteraceae bacterium
TCACCGGATCTTCGATCACGAAATGGATCTGCAATCCTTCCGTCTCTCAATGACTGGCTTTCACTCATACCCCACCTCCAAAATGAGGGTTGCGCAATAAAGATTTTCATTCGTATCACAAATCAAACCTAATACAGACTTCGTTTTGCAGACAGTTCTGTTTTGTTATGCCTTTTATTCAGTCTCTTGCGCCGTTATCGTCGCCGCCACCCATCCACGGGGTCGCCGTCGTGATGGAGACCACCTTGGTGTTCGGGTCGATGGTTATCCCGGCGATCATGCTCGAATACCAGACACCGATCTGCTCTCCTTTTGCATCCAGGATGTACGCGCCGTATGTTCTGGAACCCGGAACCGGGAAACTCTCGACGAGCCCGACCACCTTCCGAAACGTCTCTGAGCTTGACTCCACCTCGGTCCACAAGATGTCGTCAATGCGGTACTCGGGATTCAAGCCGAGCACGGCATACGGGGTGTTCTCCAGATAGAGATACCAGTATCGGTAGCCCGAAGAAACGTGCAACGTTTCAAAATCCCGGCCGACGTCTGGGCTGTTCCGAAGCCATCCGAGATTGGCGATCGAACAGGCGGAGATCAGAATTGCCAAGGCGGCCGCAACCGCCAAACGAACCCTGGTACTGTTTTTCGTCATGCAGATGTTCCTTATCAACAGTCTTCGTTTTGTAGATCGTTCCGATGCGTGAAATGGTACGTCCACCCAAATCATACCCTTTCCGAAAATCGTCATGTCCCATTACGCTTCCCTCCCTCATCCGTTGCCATGGCCAAGTCGTTCCGGAGCCGGGCGATATCGTCAAAGGAGCCGGCCGCCGCCTGATAGAGTTTCGTGTACACGGTATAGACCCGCTCGTAGACGGCTGTATTCTCAGGCACCGGCCGGCATGCGTAGCTGTGGTGAACCCACTTGCGGATCTCCTCCATGGAACCGGCCCGACCGGCGGCGAGCGCCGCCCAGAAGGCAGCCGCCAGCGCCGACGTCTCACCCCAGGCCGTCACGTTCAGGTCCCGCCCCAGGACATCGGCCATCACCTGGAGCCACACCTCGGACTTGGTGAAGCCCCCCGATGCAACGATCTGCTTCACATCCAAGCCGATCTCGGAAAGGACCTGCAGCAGGCTTTTGAAGCGGAACCCTATCCCTTCGAGCAGCGCCCGGGCCACATGTCGCAGTTCGTGCTCGAGGCTCATCCCGAAGAGAGCGGCACGGGCATTCAGGTTCCAGTTGGGGCTGCGTTCTCCCGCGAAAAACGGAAGGCAGACCAAGCCCCTCGATCCTGCGGGGGCGCGACTGGCGAGCGCGAGGACGTCTTCGAAGGTCAGCGGCTGCCCCGCATGGGCTTGATTCAGACAGTCCCGCAGCCATGACAACGCTACGCCTCCGTTGTTGATCGCACCACCCACCAGCCAGTGCCGCTCATCGATGGCATAGCACCAGCTGCGGGCCTTGGGGTCCAACACCGGTCGCGGGGATACCACCCGCAGCGCGCCGCTGGTCCCAACCATTAAAGTGGCCTGGGTGGGGTCCACGGCGCCGGCGCCGATGCTCGAGTTCACGGCATCGGAGGAGCCCATCGCAACCGGCGTGTTCACGGGGATCCCCATCTGAGCGGCGACCTCCGCCTGCAGCTTGCCCAGGAGGGCGACAGGCGCAGCCAGGGTGGAGAGTTGATCTTTGCGGATGCCGGCCAGGTTGAGAGCCAAATCGCTCCACTGGAGGGTATCGGTGTTCAGGAAACCAGACCCTGCCGCCAACGAGTAGTCGACCTGCCAGGTGCCGGTCAACCGGAAGCCGACATATTCCTTGGCGGAGACATAACGCCGGGCATGTTGAAAAACCTCCGGCCGATTTTCGCGAAGCCACATGACCTTGTAAAGCGGGTACATCCCGTGCGCGGGGCAGCCGGTTTCCCGGTAGAGGTTCTTGCCGGTCAACGTGTCGGCGACGGTCCTGGCCTGCTCAACGGCCCGCCCGTCCGCCCAGGTGATGACCCCCGTCAGAGGATCGCCATGTCCGTCCACGGCCATCACGCTGTGCAGGGCGCCGCCGATGCTCATGCCGCCGCAACCTGCCGGGCTTGCGCCGGCCCGCTCCACTGCCCGGCGCACGGAGGCGACCGCCGCCTTCAGCAAATCCCGCGGGTCTTGCTCCTGCCATCGGTCCTGGGCCTCGGCACCCGAGTACTCGCCCACCCCGAAACCGAGAACCGTGCCGTCCTCATCCACTGCAACCGTTTTGCAGCTGCCGGTCCCAAGGTCTATGCCGAGAAACCATGAGGAGCTCTTCATACGCCATCCCTGCCCGTGTAAACATCGGGGTTAACGACATGCGCCGGTCTTTGCCCGCGCAGAACCACCAGGCAGGCGTCGAGCGCCATCCGGTCGCCGAATCCCGCCTACCGCTTCAGGCCGAGCGGCCGGCCTTCAGGTAACGATGCATGTCCTGCGCGGTTTCAACAGAGCAACTTGGCTGGAAAGTTCTATGCTATGCGCTCCACCCTGTCAACTTTCCGTTTTCAGGGCGGCAGCGGGCGAAATGGCTTGTTATTATGAGCCGTCTGTGGTTTTCTGCTTGGCGCGTAAACTACGGAAAACGGATGGGACTTCATGAAAATCAACCCCCATGATCTGGAACACCTGAGCGAGGCCAAAACGTTTCCGGACAAGACCCCCTACAAGAGCCTTTCCGTCGCGAACGTCTGGAGTCTTGCCGGCCGGCCGGGCATGAGCGGCCGGGAGATTGAAATTGTCGCTCTGGAAAATGGCATTGTCCCCGAACGCTACGCGCGCAACATGCGGACCTTCTCTTTGGAAGACCAGGCCGCACTGCTCCGGGCCCGGGTGGGCGTCGTCGGTCTCGGTGGCCTGGGCGGCACCGTAGCCGAGGTCCTGGCGCGGATGGGTGTCGGCCGCCTGACGCTGGTCGACGGGGACCGGTTCGAGGAGAGCAACCTCAACCGCCAGCTGTTGAGCACCGTCGACGGTTTAGGTCAGCTCAAGTCCGAAGCCGCCCAGGCGCGGGTCGGCCGGATCAACCCGTCGGTGGATGTCAACGCCCTCACCGAGTTTGTGACGGCGGACAATGCGGGGGCTGTGCTCGAGGGCTGCAATGTCGTCGTCGACTGCCTCGACAACCTGCGCACCCGCTTCGTGGTTGAGGATGCCTGCCGCCGCATCGGCTGCCCGCTCGTCTCCGCGGCCGTGGCAGGTGCCTCCGGCCACGTCACCACCATTTTCCCCGAAGACACGGGGCTGCGCCTGATCTACGGCGAACCCGGGCAGCTGCCCCTCAAGGGCGCCGAGACGGCCCTGGGCACCCTGCCCCACGCCGTGGTCTTCCTGGCGACTCTGGAATGCGCGGAGGTGGTCAAGGTCATCCTGAAAAAGGGCAGTCTCCTGCGCCACAAGCTGCTGGTGGCCGACCTCATGGACGGGATCGTCGACGTCATGAACCTGCGCTGATCCCGATCCGGTTTTCTCCATAGACCCGAAGCAACACCTCCGGTATAGGGGGTTCACGGGTTCAGAGTTCAGGCAATCAACGAGAGGCGGCGCCATGGTTCTGGCCATCCTCCCGTATGGACGATTGGGACCGGCGGCCATCAGGCCCCGGCAACTGCTTCCTTCCTGAACCCCGAACCCTGAACCCTCGCCACCTGAGGTGTTCGCCCCGGAATTACTACCATTGCCATCCCTTTTCCTTGACACACCAAGCACTTTTCGCCATACTGCTGATACAATCACGCTCCATGAGACAGGGGTTCCTGCTCATCAAAGCCAGTATTGACCGCGTACGCAAC
>JBFYWX010000264.1:0-14400 GCA_041310825.1 Desulfobacteraceae bacterium
TGAACTCCTGCGGGGAGCCGCTCAGGCGGTAGCGGGGCCCCTTGCCGTCTGCGGGAGGGATGACCCCGACGATGACCCGCTCCGGGGGCTTCGCCCGCCCCTCGGCGTTGATCCCCGCGAGTTCCAGTTCCAACGTCGGATTCAACCGGTCGAGCGCCATAATGACCTCCCTTGTGCCGGGTGCTTACCGCCGCGGAGAAATGCGCGGCGCCGGCCGACCGTCTGCGCTCAGGCCTCCCAGGTGAGAATGACCTTGCCCGATTGCCCGGAGCGCATCGCCTCGAACCCTTTTTCGAACTCGCTGTAGTGAAAATGGTGGGTGATGACGGGGGTGATGTCCAGCCCGCTCTGGATCATCACCGTCATCTTGTACCAGGTCTCGTACATCTCGCGGCCGTAGATGCCCTTGAGGGTCAGGCTGTTGAAGATCACCGTCCCCCAGTCCACGGCCGTGGCCGGGGGGAGGATCCCGAGGAGCGCGATCTTGCCGCCGTGGCACATGGCGGCGAGCATGTCCCGAAAGGCCTGGGGGTTTCCGGACATCTCCAGGCCCACGTCGAACCCCTCCTTCATGCCGAGCTGCCGCTGGGCATCGCCGATCGACTCGCGGCGGACGTCGAGGGCGAGGGTGGCGCCGAGCCGGCGCGCCAATTCGAGCCGCCGGGGGATCACGTCGGTCACGACGATGTGGCGCGCCCCCGCATGCCGGGCGATGGCCGCCGCCATGCACCCGATGGGGCCGGCCCCGGTGATGAGCACATCCTCGCCGAGCACATCGAAGGAGAGGGCCGTGTGGGTCGCGTTGCCCAACGGGTCGAAGACGGCCAGGACATCGGTGGGGATGGTGGGATCGCAATACCAGACGTTGCTGACCGGAATGCACAAGTATTCCGCGAAGGCCCCCGGCCGGTTCACTCCCACGCTGCTGGTCTTGGGGCAGAGGTGGCGCCGCCCCGCGAGACAGTTGCGGCAGCGGCCGCACACGAGGTGCCCCTCCCCGGAGACCAGATCCCCGACGGCGAAGTCGTGCACGTTGGCGCCGATGGCCGCCACCCGGCCCACGAACTCATGGCCGATCGGCATGGGCACGGGGATGGTCCGCCGCGCCCACTCGTCCCAGAGGTAGATGTGCACATCGGTGCCGCAGATGGCGGTCTTGCGGATCTTGATCAGGACATCGTTGATCCCCGGCTCGGGGACGGGGACCTCCTCGAGCCACAGGCCGGGGTCGGGCTTCGATTTGACCAGTGCCTTCATGCATCTCCCTCCATCAATCCGCCCGGATCCCCTCGATGCTGATCCCGCGGACATAGAAAGTGGGTTCGTGAAGGAAGCGCAGAAAGATGACGATGAAAGCGATGGACCCCTGGATCATCAGCTGTTTGTTCTGGTAGAGGCTGTCCAGCTGCTGGTTGAGCAGCCGCCCGTCGGTCGCTGCGAAATAAGTGGAAAAGAGCCCGTCCAGCAGACGCTGCCCGTCGGGCCGCGTGACCAGGTCGGTTCGGCCGCTGTGGCAGTAGTCCATGGCGTCCAGGACGAGCTCGCGCTGCGCCCGCGGGTCCTTGAGATGGTAGCCCAACAGGTGCATCAGGGTGCGCTCGGCCTCCCGCAGGCTCGCCTCGGCCACAGCGTTGAAGAGGGTCCGGCGCGCGACCCCCCCGGGCGGCACGGAGGGCTGCCGGATCAGGGAGAGCAGCACCGCGTTCTTGAAGAGCTGGTAGAGGCGGCGCGAGCCGTTCATGACGGTGGTCGGCTGGTGTTCGTTCGCAGGTGCATAGCCGGGGTAATCCCGGACGAAGAGTAGCTGAAAGATGCTCTGGAAGCAGTCGATCCCGGCCAGCGGGTCTTCGAGGTCCACCCGCATGTCCAGGGTATTGTCCAAGCGGTCCGCTAGTTTCACATCCACCACTTCGGGGAAAACGGTCGCGCCATCCAGCATGCGCCCGATGTAGCGGTAGTAGGATTCCGATTTGATGCGGGTCAAGCACTCCAGGCGCCGGATGAGCTGCTGCTCATCCTCCGGCTCCATGTGCGCCAGCAGCTCGAAGAGCCGCTGCTCCATGTCCTGCCACTCCTGCGTGGCGAAATCCACCGACTGAACATCTTCCAGGATGTCGTGGAAGAGGACCGTAAGCAGGCTCACAAGCGCCGCCTCCTCCTGGGCCCGGGTCATCAGGGCAGCAGCCCGGAGCGGATGCAGCACGGCCATGGGCCCTAATCGCCGGCGTTTGTGGCTGTAGGCGCTGAAAAGGTACCCCAGGGCCTCCATCATCAGGCTCTTCTTCTCACGGTCCAGCCGCTCGTCGCGGTCCAGTCGTTTGCCGCCCAGGATGTAGGTCATCACGTTGTAGCGGTTCAGGGATGCGGCGCTCAGGTTGTAGTTGAGCACCGAGGAGAGTTTGAAGAATTCGGTGAGGTCGAAGGCCGGCATGGGTCACCTCGCACGGTCGGTGGAACAGGCCCCGGCCGATGGGGGCTTGCGATGATGCGACGGGTGTGCGCTAGAATTCGGATTCAGAATAGGACAGATCCCGCGTGCAAGTCAATCACCGGAAGCGCCCTCCGCTCTTGACACCCCCGGCGGATGGCTCCATAAGGAGGCCGCCTTTAAAAAGGAGAAAACCGCAATGGACGAAAAAGACCGGCGGCTCATCGAATGGTTCGAGGCCATCAGCCGCATTCCGCGCTGCTCTAAAAACGAGAGGGGAATCGCCCGCTGGTTCGAAGCGTGGGCGGCCGAGCGGGGGTTCCGCGCCCGGCGGGATGCGGTCGGAAACCTTCTGATCGCGGTGCCGCCCACACCCGGACATGAACGCGCCCCGGGGGTCATTCTCCAGGGGCATCTCGACATGGTGTGCGAGAAAACGCCCGAATCGCCCCACGACTTCACACGTGACCCGATCCGGCTGATCCGCGAGGGCGACTGGCTCCGCGCGGACGGCACCACCCTGGGCGCCGACAACGGGGTGGCCCTGGCTCTCGCGGCCGCCCTCGCCGAAGGGGGGCGCGCGGTGCGCCCGCCGCTCGAGCTGCTCTTCACGGTCGACGAGGAAACCGGCCTCACGGGCGCCAAAGGGATTAAACCCGGATGGCTTGCGGGCCGCACCCTCATCAACCTGGACTCCGAAACCGAAGGGGTCTTCACGGTCGGCTGCGCGGGGGGGCGGGATGTCACGCTCACCCGGACGCCCGCACGGGAAGCGGTGCCCGACAGCGCGGGGATCGTGCGGTTGACGGTCGGGGGGCTTTGCGGCGGCCACTCGGGCATCGACATCCACCGGCACCGGGCGAATGCCTTGAAACTTTTGGCGCGCACTCTCTCCGGGATGGCCCCCGCGAGCGAGCTGCGCTTGATCGCGCTCTCCGGTGGCACCCGGCGCAACGCCATCCCGCGCGATGCCGCCGTGCGTCTCGCCTGCTCGGCGGGAGCAGCGGCGGCCCTGCGGCGGCAGGTCGCGGAGGCCGAGGCCCTGTTCCGGGCGGAATTCCCGGTGGAGACCGCTCTTTTCCTGTCGGTCGCGGAGGAGCCGTCCCCTCCCGGCCCGCTTGACGCCTTGAGTGGCGGGGAGGGGGCGGCCTTGATCCACCTGCTGCTGGCCCTGCCCCACGGTGCCACCCAGCTCTCGCCCGACGTCGAGGACCTGGTCCTGACCTCCGGCAACCTGGCCATGGCCGCGGTCAGCACCGAGCGTCTGTGCGTCATCACGAGCCAGCGCAGCTTGACGAAGCCCGCCCTGGACGCCGCCTCCGAGAGCGTCCGGGCGGTCGCCGCCTTGGCCGGCGCCCGCTGCGAAACCGAATCGGAATACCCGCCCTGGCCCCCTGATCCCGCCTCCCCGCTCCTGGCCCGCTGCCGACGGCTTTACCGCGAGCGCACCCAGGCCGAGCCCCGGGTCAGCGCCCTCCACGCCGGTCTGGAGTGTGCGATCATCGGCGGGATCTACCCCGACATGGACATGATTTCGCTCGGCCCCACGACCGAAAACGCCCACTCCCCGAGCGAGCGGCTGCACGTGCCCTCCTTCTGCCGGTTGCAGGGATTTCTGGAGGCGCTCCTATCGTCCGTGGCGAAGGAGTAGTCACGCGCGTTTCACAGGCATCCCCCCGGTGGGGGATCAGGTGGCGGCGGAGACCGCCGGGGGGCCGAGGCGGGATTCGTGCACCTCGCCGGCCGCCGCCTGGAGGAACTCGAGGTCCTTGCGGCTGCGCTCGGTCATGCGCGCCTCGACCGCCTCGCGGTCCAGGCCCATGAGGATCTTGTAGGCGTTGTACTTGGTCTTGCAGAAATAGATGTCGAAGGGCTCGCACCGCCCCGGCGCCCGGTAGATGCGGATGCCGGGGATCTCTCCCTGCTGGGTGTACTCGGCCGCCGCGTTGACCAGCAGCGGCTCGATGTCGTGCTTGTTCAGCCAGGGGATGCAGGCCCCTTCCATCCCCAGGCCGGGATCCATGATCGAGCGGATCTTCTCGGTCACCCCGCCCACGGCGAGGATGATGTCGCCGGTAAGGGAACCGGTGACCCCGTAGCGCTGGTTGACGGGCTGCTGGATGAAGTCCGATATCAGGGCGATGTCCATCGCCACCGAGGCGCTGTCCCCCTCCACCCCGCCGTGGGCCTGGATATACTCCACGTGCATTTCGTAGCCGACGTTCGGGGCCCCGATGGCCTTCAGCACTTTTTTGATCGACGCCCGCACGTTCTGGGCCGCGGCTTTGGCGATCTCCCCCATCTTGCCGGGGGCGGAGACCTTGTTCGCGCTGCCCACGGTGATCTGGCAGTGGATCGGCAGGGGCTGGCCGACCATCTGGCCGCTCGAGGGCGAGTGGACGACGGCGAGTCCCACGACGTAGCCGATGGAGTCGGTCATCGAGGTGATATACTTCTTGAGGTACTTCTTGTGCGCGCCGATCTCCCGGGAGAGGCTGCCCTCCAGGCTCAGGTGCTCCTCGAGCGCTTTGCGCACGTGGGCCGGCTCCACCCGCGGGGAGTTTTCCAGGATGGCTTCGAACTCGGCGGATTTGAGGATCCCGTTGATCGGCCGCAGGATCCCGCTCAACTTGCCGTCCGCAGCGCGGCAGCGCAGCTCCTTGATGATCTCCATCACCGCGCTGCGGGAGAACTCCCGCTCCTGGAGGCGGAAATCGGGCGGCAGGCGCTTGCCGAAAATGTGCTCACTGCGGCGCCGCACGCTCTCGTAGCCCTCCCGGCTGATCACCGCCCCCCAGTTGCGCCGAAACTCGCGGCCCAGATTGACGATCTCCTGCTTGACGTATTGCGCCGCCTGGCGGATGGTCTCCGGGGTTTCGGGCACGGCGCTTTCCATGTCGATCACCTCGCCCTTGTCCTCGATGCGCGACAGAAAGGCCCCGTCGCCCTCCTGCTGGAGATAGGCGAGGGTGTCGTGGTTGCAGCAGGCGACGATGATGTTCTCCGCCCGCAGGGGGTTTTCCGAGCGATCGGCGGCGCCGCTGCCGCCGTTTTTTCCGCCCTCAAGGATGTAGCGCTTGTTCTGCATGATCTCGAGGAGTTCGGCCATGTAGCCCATCTTGACCAGAGTCTTCAACTCGTCGACGTAGATGATGGGGGCCGTGGCGTGGGCGCCGAGATAGGCGCGCTTGTGACACGGGGTGTGGAGGTTCCCGGACTGGTAGGGGGCGTGGCGGAAGCCGCCCTTCATGTTGCGGGCGCTCGGCTCGGACACCCGCGCCATGAGCTCTCGCTCCCGACGCGGGTCGTGGAGCACCTCGGGCATCAGATCGTGCAGGTGCTTGACGTCGTTGCGCATCCCCCGGGCCGGATTCACGCTGGATCTTCTCCTGCGCGCGATAGGTGGTCTCCTGCATCAACATGAAGATCGCCCCCATCCCGGTCAGCCCGGCCGCCAGGAGGAGGGGGGGGAAAAGCAGGCCCGCGGCCCCTGAACAGGCGGCCGCCGCCACCAGACCCCAGCGGAGTCTGCGCACCGACCGAATCTCCGGCTCGAGGCTGAATTCCTCGCTGCTGTTCTGGGCCGCCTCCAGCGCCGCGCGCAGCGCCTCCATCACTCGGTCGAGCTTTTCGGGGTTCTCGTAGGCCACCCGGACGTGGTTGCGGTCCTTGCCGGGGAAGGCCACGATCACCTCTTGCGGCCGCAGGATGTCCCCCACCGAACGGTCAAGCACCTCCTTGAACATCTCCGCCAGCATGGACTTTCCGGTGCCGGGGCGCCCCACCATCAGCATGTGGCCCCGGTTCTGGGCGATCTTGCGGATCGCCATCTTCGCCCGGTCCTGGAAAATGACCCGCTCGATCGGGTCGGCGGGGATGACGATGCTCGCGGTGTCCTCGAAAAACAGCAGCCGCTCCTCGAGCGTGCGCGGGTAGTCCAACAGCTCGCGGATCCAGGTGTAATCGCCGGTACGGTAGTCATTCACTATGGGTGGCTCCCGTGATCGAATCGAGCAGGTAGAAACGCCCGGCTTCCGAGCTGAAGGCCCGCCGGCTCACCTCCGCATAGACGGTGGGCAACCGCTTGCGCAGGAAGTCGAGCGCCCGCAGATCGTGCAGGATGGAGACCTGGGTGAAGAGCTTTTCCTCGCCGGCGCCCGCCGTCGGCAGGTAGCTCAGAGAGACCGCCGTCTGCATGGAGTTCAGCACCGGCTTGATGAGGTTGCGGCCGCTGACCGGGTCGGCCGAGCGCAGGAGTGAGCGGTAGATTTCCGGAAGATTGGCCTTGGAGTAATCCACCTCGAGCTGCCGGTTGAAGAACAGGCGTACCGGTCGGGCACTTCCGCAAAAACAGGCGTCGAACGCGTGCCGAAGGTCGGGGTTGGCTTCGAGGGTGTGTTCGAACAGACTAAGATAGGCCAGGACGCGGGGGGCGGTAAGACGAAAGTCCAGATTCCCGACCGCGTTCAGCACACAGGCGGCCGGCGTGCCGTCCCGGGTGTAGGTGAGCAGCCGAAAGACGTTGGCCGGGGTGAAGCCGGCCGGAGGGAACCCGCGCAGATCGAAAAGCCCCTCGGAGAGGTGGGCGCGGTGAAGGGTGACCCGGACCTCGCGTCCGACGTTGGCGCTGAGGTAGCGCAGTTTCTCGTCGAAGGACCCCTGCAGTTTCAGGTAGGAATACCCGCCGCCGACGTCCTCGCAGATCCCGATGAGGTGCGCGAGCCCGGCCGACGGGAGCCGCGCCAGTTTCTGGACAAAAGGGTCGAAGGCGTGCAACTCGTCGGCCACGCGCCGGAGGTGGGATTCCAGGTCCGGGTCGTTCATGGCCGGCACCCTGAGCTTGAATCCGGACAGGATGACCTCGGAGGGCCGCTTGGGCACACTCCGACGCAAGGCGGCCCATGCCCGCCGCAGCCACCGGACCGGACGGCGCTGGGCACGGTGGGCTTCGCAGCCGATCAGCCGTTTGCGGATCTCCACCGGTCCCGGGTGAACGAGGTAGCGGCCGATCTCCGAGAGCCGGTACTCCTTGACCGGTCCCCGGTCGGCTTCGGGGTCGACGGACACCAAGTCCACCGGGGCCGCGCGGGCCTCCGAGATGACCCAGGCCCGTGACCCGATCCGTACACCGGGAGGAGCGGCTTCGGCGAGCTTACGCATGCGCCACCCGCAGCGGGCCGCCGGGCCCGACCGGCCGAGGGGGTCGCTTCGATGGGCCTTTCATTTCGGCACCTGTGTCTCTTTCCGGCCGAACGCCTGCGAATCCTCCAGCATGATCTCCAATTTGGCGATGTCGAGCTCCGACAGGTGCAGCTCCCCCGCTTCGTCCGTGGCCGTGAGCACGAGCGCCGGGTCATGGTGCACCCCCATTCCCATTTTCCGGCACGCCTTGTTGGCAAGACGTACGATCAGAAAGAGGGGATGGTCGCCCTCCACCGCCGCCCCATGGTGGTCGCGCACGATGCGGCTGTATTTTTCCGGCAGGTTCCAATGCCGCATGAGGGCGTACCCGTGGGTCGTGTGCAGATCGTCCATGGCCTCCATCAGCAGCGCCGCGGCGGGCTTCACCGGAAGCTCACCGCTGTGCTGAAGGTCGTCGATCACGGTCAGGATGAAGAGTTTGCCGACATCGTGCAGCAGCCCCGCGAAAAAGGCCTCGGGGGCGACCCCGTTCAGTCCGCAGTGCCGCGCCAGCCAGTGGGCGGCCATGGCGGTGCCGAGGGCGTGACGCCAGAGCTTGTGCATGAGGTCGTTCAAGAAGGGATCGGTGGACCGAAACTGGCTTTCATGGGTTACCAGCATGACGATGTTGGCCACCTCGTTGATCCCGAGACGGACGATGGCGTTGCGCACCGTGGCGACCTGGGTCAGCCCCTTGTAGAAGGCGGAGTTCGAAAATCGCAGCACCTCGGCGGTCAGGGCCTGATCGCTCACGATCAGCTGTTCGATCAGCGCGAGGTTGGCCTCCTCCCGGGCGACCTCCTGCTGCACGCGCGCGGCGGTGAGGTTAAAGACCGGCAGCCGGACGGAGTTGGCCGCAATCCGGTTTTCGACAATCTCGATGAAGGACGGTGAGGATGCCATGTTCATACCTCCAACAGGCGGCGCAGCTCCGGCAGCGGCCGGGGCCGCTGCAGCCGGGGCAGGCAGCGCAGCTCGTCGATGGTGGTGACCCCGGCCGCCGCCTTGACGAGACCATCCTCCAGAAGCGTGGTAAGGCCGGAGGCCTCGATGCTGATGCGGCGGATCTCCTGGCTCGTCTGGTGCTGAATGATGGCGTTGCGGATCTCCTCGTTCAGGATCAGGAGCTCGAAGATGCCGACCCGGCCGCGATAGCCGGTGTACTGGCAACGCGCACAGCCCCGTCCCTTTTGAAAGCGGGCATCGACGACGTCGGCCGGGCCGTATCCGAGCCGCTGCAGGTCGATCGGGGTGGGACGGTAGGGGGCGGCGCAGTCGGGGCACACCTTGCGCAGCAGCCGCTGGGCCATGATGCTGACCACGGTCGAAGCGGTCAGGAAGGCCTCGATGTTCATGTTGAGCAGCCGCAAGAGCCCGCCGATGCTGTCCTCGGTGTGAAAGGTGGTGATCACCTTGTGCCCGGTCAGGGCCGCCTGGACCGCCACCTCCGCCGAAAAGGTGTCGCGGATCTCGCCGATCACGATCACGTCCGGATCCTGGCGCACGATGTGCCGCAGGGTCTCCTCGAAGGTCAGTTGGATCCGCGGGTTGATCGAGCACTGGGCGATGCCTTCGATCACGTACTCGACCGGCTCTTCGGCGGTAATGATGCTGGTCTGGGGGTCGTTGATGTAATTGATGCAGCCGTACACCGTGGTGGTCTTGCCCGAACCGGTCGGCCCGGTGATGAGGATGACGCCGCTCGGCAGGTAAAGGGCCTCCTCCTTGAACCGCTCCACCATGCGGGGGGACAAGCCGCTGTCTTCGAGCCGAATCAGTTGGCCTTGACGGTTGAGCAGGCGCAGCACGATCTTCTCGCCGTGGACCGTCACGTAGAACGAGGCGCGCAGGTCGAGGTGGCTCTCCCCCTGATCGACGACGAAGCGCCCCCCCTGGTGGCGCCGCTTTTCCGTGATGTCCACATCGCACATCACCTTCAGGCGGTTGGTGACGGCGCCGTGCAGGGCGGCCGGGAACTCGTCGTGGTGCATGAGCACGCCGTCCTGGCGGAACCGCACCCGGGTGTGATCCTTGAACGGCTCGACGTGGATGTCGCTCGCCTTGCGTGTGACGGCGGCCTGGATGATGCCGTCGACCAGCGCAATGATCGACCCCTCGTCCGCAGCGGAGAGGCGCTCGCGCTGCTTGGCGCGCTGGGCGCGCCGAATCGCCCGCTCGATGGCGCTTTTCCGTGCGATGGCGGCCGTGAAGCCCGGTCCGAACACCCCCCGCGCGGCATCGAGGTCGACCGGATCGAGGGGATCGGCGAAGGCGATCAGGGGTTTGCCCTCCTCGATGCGGACCGGCACGAAACCATGGGTCTCGTAGGTTTTGGACGGAACCTTGAAAAACAGCCGGGGGTCGATCTCCACGAAATCCGGGTCCACATAGGGAAACCCCATCTGCTGCGAGAGCACCTCGATCAGGGAGCGCTCGTCGATCAGCCGGCGCTCAAGCAGGATCTCCCCCATACGCTTGGGCGGGACGCTCTCGGCTTGGATGGCCCGGGCCGCCCGCAGGTCCTCCTCGCGGATGCGCCCCAACTCGGCGAGGAGGCTTCCCAGGCACACGGGGGATGCGTTCTGGCGGACCGCACCCTTGATCTGCTCCTCGGAGATAAACTTGAGATCCCGGAGCACCTCCAGGATCGGGCGGGGTGTTTCGAGCTTGGACTGGACGCGTTGGGCGTAGGTGAGCTGCTCGCGGCTCACGCGGCCGGTCGCGACGAGCGACTCGACGATGTTCTGCGGCGAGGGGGGATTGGCACCCCCGGCCGGCGGGTCGGCTGAGATCTGCGCAACGGGTTGTGGTTTCACTGTCTTCCCCCATGAACCAAAAGAGGTGGGCCGAGCCGTCGGCGCACGGGTCCGCCCCCGGCCGGCCGGGACAGGACGCCGCCGCCGCGGTCTCGTGTCGTTTCTGGTATCGTCCCCTTGGCCCGAAATCTTTAGGGGTGATTCCATTCGCGGCGAACGGCCGGGAAGGTGCATTCTGTGCTTGTCAGCTAGCGGGGAAGGACCTATAATCTCCCCCGTGGTGACATCCGGAGGAAAGTGAGGCCCGCGCGAACTATGGCCAATGTGTACTATGTCGATGGAAACTTCGTGCCGGAGGCGGAGGCGGTTTTCCCCATCAACGACCTTGGGCTGCTGAGAGGCTACGGGTGCTTCGACTTCATGCGCACCTACCGCGGCAAGGTGATCTTCCTCAAGGATCACGTCCAGCGGCTGTTTCGCTCCGCACGCGAGATCGGCATCGAGCTGCCGTGGACCGAAACCGAGATCGCCGATCTCGTCCGGGAGACCCTGCGACGCAACCCGCCGGTGGAGTCCAGCGTGCGGGTCCTGGTCACCGGCGGCCCCAGCCCCGATTTCATCACCCCCCAGGGCAAGCCGCGGATCGCCGTCATGGTCTCCCCGCTCAGTCAGTACCCGCCGGGATGGTACGCTGAGGGCGTGCGGATCATCACGGTACCCTACAGCCGCCCGATCCCAGGAGCCAAGAGCATCGACTACATCCGCGCAATCCTGGTGCTCGCCGAGGCCCGCCGCAAGGGGGCCATCGAGGCCGTCTACATGGATGTCGGCGGATCGGTCCGGGAGGGCACCACGAGCAACGTGTTTGCGGTCCAAAACGGAACCCTCGTCACCCCCGAGCGCGGTATCCTGCACGGCATCACCCGCGGAATAGTGATCGCCCTGGCCGAAGCGCGATTCCCCGTTTACAAACGCGAAATCACCCGCGCGGAGTTGATCGCGGCCGATGAGCTTTTCATCACCTCCTCCAACCGCCTGATCGTGCCCATCGTGCGGGTGGACGAGGATGCCGTCGGCGCCGGCGTGCCCGGACCGCTGACCCGCACCCTGATGAGGGCACTCGACGGATACACGACGCAGCTCGCCGCCGGCGCAGAGTAAACCGCACACCGGCTGAAGATGGCGGCATGTAAGGGTCGCGATCCCGGAAGCGGGATTTTATGCACACGATACGCTGAGGGATGAGGCGGCGCATCGTAGTGCGGATAAAGCGGCGCTGTACGCCATGGCACGCCTAGAACCCGGCTGTTTCTAACAATCTACCAGCAAGGTCTAACGACGGGGAGGCTGAATGGACTGTTCCAATCTCTACGACCTGATCATCATCGGCGGCGGCCCCGGAGGACTGACCGCCGGGATCTATGCCATGCGGGCCGCCCTCAAAACCGTGCTGGTAGAGATGGCGGTGCCCGGAGGGCAGGTCAATTTGTCGGATGCCGTCGAGAACTGGCCGGGGGACGAGCACATCGGCGGCTCCGAGCTGTCGTTGAAAATGCTCAATCACGCCCGCTCCTACGGTTTGGAGATCCGCTCCGTGGAAGCGACCGCCATCGAACCGGGGCTGGACTGCCATACGGTGCTTCTGGCTGGCGGGGACTGCCTGAAGGCGCATGCCGTTATTCTGGCCACCGGCGGCAGCCCCCGCAAACTGGAGGTGCCCGGGGAAACAGAGTATTACGGACGGGGGGTTTCCTATTGCGCCGTCTGCGACGGTTTTTTCTTCCGCAACAAGACCGTGGCGGTCGTGGGGGGCGGCGACTCGGCTATCGAAGAGGCGCTCTACCTCGCCAAGCTTGCCCGTCACGTGGTCGTCATTCACCGCCGCGATCAGCTGCGGGCCGGAGCCCTTCTCCAGCAGCGGGCTAAGGCAGAGTGCCGGATCAGCTTCGAGTGGAACACGGTGGTGACGGCCATCCAGGCCGATGCGAACGGGGTCAACGCGGTGGCGCTCAGAAACACTCAGACGGGGGCGAGCGCCGAGTTCCCCGTCGATGGGCTCTTCATCTTCATCGGGTTCGTGCCCAACAGCCGCCTCGTGCCAGCCGGGATCAGGCGCAATGCCGACGGCTATGTCATCACCGATGAAAAATGCGCCACCAGCATTCCGGGCCTCTACGTCATCGGAGATTTGCGCGAGAAGTACGCCCGCCAGATCGTGCTGTCGGCGGCGGACGGGTGCACCGCCGCCTTGGCCGCCGCCCACTATGTGGAGACGCGCAAGGCCGCTCTGGAATGCGTGCTGCCGGAGAAATGAAAGGGACCGCACATGCCGTTCATCAAGGTGGGCGGGGTGACAGGCCGGGTATATGTTCCGTCCCCGTGCCACCGGCATCCTCAGAAGCATCCGTGCCGGGATTGTTTCAACTGCCTCGGCTGCACCGACGAGCGCTGCGGCCTGTGCCGGCGGCCGTCCTCCGCTCGGCGGGATAATGAAGAAAGCGCGTCAGAGATGCAACAACAGCCGCCGCACGCACTTCCGTCTCCCCCCACCGCAACGCGACCGCAGACCGCCGATTTAGGGAAAGGCTAAGACTTGCCGGACAGTCGGTCCCACATGGCCCGCGCCGCGTCCTGTCGGCCGGCGGGACCTGAGCCCCCCGAAGGCCGGGGGGGCTGAACGCGCTGGCCACGCAGCCGCGCGACTCGCTCCTCCAGCGGGGGGTGGGTCGAAAAGAGGCTCATCAGGCTGCGACCGGAGAGCGGGTTCACGATGAACATGTGGGCCGTCGACGGACTTGCCTCCATCGGCAGCCGCTTCGAATAGGCCCCCAGTTTTTCCAACGCGCCCGCCAGCCCGGCCGGGCTGCCGGCAAACGTTGCACCGGCGGCATCCGCCATGTACTCCCGCGAGCGGGAAATCGCCATTTGGATCAGCATCGCCGCGAGCGGGGCGATGATGGACATGGCAATCATCGCAAGCCCTCCGCCGCTGCTTTGTGCGTTGCTGCGGTGCCCGCCGCCCAGGATGGCCGACCAGCGCGCCATGTTGGCCAGCATCATGATGGCGCCGGCCATGGTGGCGGCAATACTGCCGATGAGAATGTCGCGATGGCGCACATGGGCCAGCTCATGGGCCAGCACCCCGGTCAGCTCCTCCCGGTCCATAAGCCTGAGCAGCCCCGCGGTGACCGCCACCGCCGCGTGCTGCGGATTGCGGCCCGTCGCAAACGCATTGGGCGACTCCTGCGGGATCACGTAGACCTTTGGCATGGGAAGCCCGGCGCGGCGGCAGAGCCCCTGAACAATCCCGTAAAGCTCAGGGGATTCCTGAGGCCCCACTTCCCGGGCCTGGTACATCTTGAGGACGAGTTTGTCGGAGTACCAGTAGCTGAAAAAATTCATGCCGGCGGCCACCACCAGCGCAATGACCATGCCTTGCCGTCCGCCGAGCAGGTTGCCGATCAGCACGATCAAACAGGTCAAAAGACCGAGCAGCAATGTGGTTCGAATCTGATTTCCCATGGTGTCGTCCTTTAGGGTCGTCCGGCAGGGTGCGTCGTTCCCGACCGCGTTCATCGGTTACAGATAATAGGCGTACGGCCGGCGGAAAGCAAGCTCAGGCCCCCTCCCGGCACACCTCCGTTAGATCTGTGTTACGGCCTAAAAGGATGCTTGCGTTGTTTCGATAACCAGTATAGGCTGAATTCCGGCTTACCCCCACGATTCGCATCAGGTCCGGATGCATGGTCGGGTAGACGCCGGCCTGCGTTAGCAGGGGGGGGATTGATTCACCTCCGCGGGGCTGCGATGACATCACGCGCGAAAGGCATCCCCGCACGCGACGGAGAATGCCATGAAGAATGTGACCACCCTTTTGCACCCGGTGAACCTCCCGCCCGTCGCCGAGAAAAGGGCGCCCAACGCCCCCTCATCGCGAAGATCACTGATGCCCTCGATCCTCTTGTCCTTCACCATGATGGCAATTCTCTCCACCAACTCCGCCTTGTTGGTCTGATAGGGCAACTCGGTGATCAC